>JALTNS010000211.1:227-5199 GCA_027000565.1 Rhizobiaceae bacterium
AACGTCACCCAAACCATGCTATCCGGAACCATCAATGCAATTCTGGACTGGAAAAAGTCTGGAACCGACAATGTAACCGAACTGGCAATGGAACTGGCCGAGATTGGCAAAGAAACCAGGATGAGTGTGAAATAGGGGGTAAGGTATAGAAGGCTCGACTGTATCTGACTCCGCGCTCAAACCGGAAAACCCGGAACCGATTGATGGCTGTATTTACGCGTTGCACAATCAGGTCGAAAGATGTTTTAACAGTAATTACTCAGCCCCTTGCCAAATCAGTGATGTTCTGAATCTATGGGAGAATGAATCGGGATGATTTGGCACGATTGAGCAAAGCAGAGCTGGTTGAAGCGTATTTGGCGCTTCAGGCAAAGTTACAGCGCCCGCCCAAAACATCGCGAACCTCCTCCAAGCCACCGTCAACTGACAGAAAGCCCGCCGCGAACATGCCAAACTGGGCGGTGCGGAGCCCGGACATGATGGCCATCATCGTGCACTGCATGAGAACCCGGACGAGACCGTCGATCATCGGCCCGATATCTGCCCTGAGTGTCATGGTAGGCTTAGTGTTGATTTGCCGGGCGATGTGATTGGTGAATACGATGAGATAGAGGTGCCACCAATCAAACCATTTGTGCGGCGACATCTGCGGCTGTGCGTTTGCTGCCCGCATTGTTCGTCTAAGATAAAGGCGTCCTTGCCGAATGCTGCCCATGGTACACCGTTCGGCCCCCGACTGCATGGGTTGGTGCTTTATCTGAGGACCTTTCAGGCGATTTCATTTGCGCGGCTTGAAGGCATGTTGAGCGATTTGTTCGGCGTCAAAATCAGCCGGGGTGCGCTGGCAAACATGCTGAAACGCTCGCATGTGCCATTCGCAGTCAGAAAAACGGCCATCATCGTCGACCTTCGCAACGCCAATGTGGTGGCCTCCGATGAAACCGGCATTCGCATTGAGGGCCTCAACGGCTATCATTAGGTGTTTATGTGCAGCACGGCGATTGTTCATGAGGCTCAGCTTTCCCGGGCAGCACAGGTGGTGCGTGATGTTATGGGCGATCACCGGCCTAATATCTGGTTATCGGATGGGTATTCGGCGCAACAGGCCACGGGCACCACCACCAGACCTGCCTTGCCCATCTGGCGCGTGATGTGGCCTTTGCACTAGCAGCCAGCGATGACATGGTGCCGCTTCGGCTCAAACTGTGGCTGGACAAGATATTTGCGCTTGCCCGTAACATCACCAGCTTTGCAGCCAGCACGTTGAAAGCAAGAAGCGCCAATTGGAAAATATACTGGCTGGCATTCTGGCTTCCGGTACAAGCTGCGAGATTGCCGCGACGCTACAAACCAGGCTGGCCAGAGCCAGTCCGAGACTGTTGACCTTTCTCGATTATCCAGGCCAGATCGAGGTAACCAACAATGCTTGCGAACGGGCGCTACGACCGGCCGTTTTTCAGCGCAAGGTTACCAACGGTTTCCGCTCAATGTGGGCAGCACAAGGTGATTGCGCCGTCAGAACCGTGGTAGACACCGCCAAGCTCAGCGGACAAACGCCGTTTCAGACCCTGTTGACCACAATATCCTGAAATCAAGGTGCGAAATGCCGAGTGTTGGGGGGAGTAATTACTTTTAACAAGCTCAATTGCTCACGAAGATTAGCAACCAGATACGACAAAACCGCCGCAAGCTATCTCAGTTTCATTCATATCGTATCAACACGATTATGGTCAGGAGTTTGTCAACATGACCTAAGTAAGTCCACTTGCAAAACTGTCTAAACGTCGACTATTGTTACCAAATGGATTGAAACTGAAATCGACTGAGTGAGAAACGTTGAATTGGTAAGTTTTTCTATGGATTTAAACGACCAGCTCTTTGTGTTGTGGACGTGTTTTACGAACGCAAGTTTGGATGATAAATAGTGAGCAAAGTGCGCCGATGGGCTGCAAAATTTGGCAAAGGGCGTGCAATCAGCGTACTGGTAGTGTTATCACTATTGGGGCTGCGGACTATTGACCCAATATTCGTCCAAACCATCAGGAACCAGTCGTTTGATTTGTTCCAGCGTATTGAACCACGGGTTTATACCAACCAGCCAGTTGCCATCGTTGATATTGATGAGTCCAGTATTGAGCGTTACGGCCAGTGGCCCTGGGCAAGAACCAGGCTTGCCGAACTCGTCGAACGCCTAACTGCATCAGGTGCCGCGGCCATTGCTTTTGATATTATTTTTTCTGAAAACGACCGGCTTTCTCCAGAATTCGTGGCCATTGACAATGAAAACCTTTCTCAAAATATTCGCAATTCGCTTAAGGCATTGCCGTCAAACGATCGGCTGTTTGCCCGGGCAATTGCCAAATCCAGGGTGGTGGTGGGGCAAACCAGTGTAAGAAGCACACGGCAATCACGCACGGAAATGCGCCAGGTAAAAAAACTACCGCACGCTGTGCTGGGTCCTGATCCTGCTCAGTTTCTACCAAAGTTCCCCGAGCTCCTGCAGAATCTTCCGATGCTCGAATCGGCAGCAAAAGGGCAAGGTGTTTTTACAATTAGTCCTGATCCAGACGGTGTGTTTCGCAAATTGCCTGTCATTATGATGGTTGCTGGCAATTTGCGACTGGGACTGGCCTCGGAGCTTTTGCGAGTTGCAACCGGTGGTAATGCAGTGGCAATTCGTTCCGACGCGGCTGGTATTCAAGGTGTTGTGCTCGCCAGGCAGTTCATCAAGACAGATCGAAATGGAACAATTTGGCCTTATTTTTCAAAAAGCAATCCAGCTAGATTTATTTCTGCTGGCGATATTCTCGACGGTAAAGTACCGTTGCGAAAGATTCGTGGCCGACTGGTGCTGGTCGGCACATCGGCTGTCGGTCTTGAAGACTATAGAGCTACCCCGATGGGCGTTTTGATGCCCGGTGTAGAAATCCATGCGCAGGCGCTAGAGGGTATTCTCAGCAAGCAACTTCTTAACCGTCCAAATTATGCAATCGGGGCAGAATTGCTGGTAATCTTTGCCCTGAGTATTGGTGCCATCATACTGGTACCGATGTTGGGGGCCGTTTGGTCGTTTCTTAGCGCCGGTTTGTTGCTTGGTGGTTATGTTGCCGTATCATATCTTGCTTTCAGTCAGTACCTTTTATTGCTCGACCCATCGTTTCCACTGATCGCCACAATTTTGGTATTGGTTCTGCTTACCACCGCCAATTATTTTCGTGAGGAACAGAAGCGCAAGCAAATCAGGGGCGCATTCGGGCAATATATATCACCTGATCTGGTCGATCAATTATCAGATAATGCTGATAAGCTTGTGTTGGGTGGGGAATCCAGAGAGCTATCAGTTCTGTTCAGCGACGTCAGGGATTTCACATCGATTGCAGAGAGTTACAAGACCAACCCCCAAGGGCTGACGGACCTGATGAACAAGTTTCTGACAGTCTTGTCAAACGCCATCATGCGTTATGACGGCACCATAGACAAGTTCATGGGCGACGCAGTGATGGCATTCTGGAATGCACCGCTCGATAAAAAAGAACACGCTTTAGCGTCCTGTCAGGCGGCGCTGGACATGCTGCGAGACGTCAGCGATTTAAACGGGAAACTGTTGCAACTGCATGGTTCGACAATTAGCGACCCTACTCTGGATGCTACCCCCTACCATGAAATCAATGTGGGTATTGGCATCAACACCGGAACGTGTGTTGTCGGCAATATGGGTAGTGAAAATCGGTTTGATTATACAGCACTGGGCGATACCGTAAATATTGCATCACGCCTGGAAGGGCAATCCAAAACCTATGGCATCAAAATTGTGCTGGGTAATGCGACGGCCGAGCATGTTACCGGTAAAATGGCTATACTTGAATTGGATCTTATCCGGGTTAAGGGTAAAAAAGAGCCAGAAAGAATTTTCGGTTTATTTGGTTCGGGCAAATTGCTTGCAAGCGAAGATTTCATCGCAGCCCAGGCAATGAACAAATCAATGCTCGCAAGCTACCGCAGTCAGGACTGGTCATCGGCAATTTCAGCACTGGGTATGCTGCGTGAAATTGATGATAGACTTAAACTTGGTCTGGCTGAGTATCTGTTTATGTATGATTTCCGTATTGCAGAATTTGCAGCAAACCCGCCGGGAAAGAAGTGGGATGGTGTTTATACAGCACTATCGAAATAACCCAACGAAAAGCCACCGAAAATCCCATTAAACGATATTGGTCACAACCTGATCATCAATGGCGATGGTCGCAAATATGCTTCCCAACTCGACGTAATTATATACATCGTAACCAGCCATGCCTGCACCACCATCCAATACCCAGGCACCGCCGGTTATCTCGCCTGAACTGGCGAGATTGACAATATCATTGGCGTCACCGTCCAGTAAAAACGCATTGTCGCCCGATGTACCAAGGGCAGTGGCAATCGTGGTGTTTGCCTCATTTGAAACCGCAATGATGTTTTGTTCGTCAAACTTGACTTCAGTCGTGCCATCGCCGGTGCCGAGATTGCCGCTCTCAAATCCAAATATCTTGTCGGTGGTAATATTGGTAAAATCAATTACCTGACCGCCACCCAGCAAAGTAAGCGTGTCCTGACCACTACCGCCAAACGCCTGTTCAAAATTGTCGTCAATGACCTGGATTATATCATCGCCAGCCTCACCATCCAGCCGGTCAAAACCGCCGCCACTGGTGATAATATCATTGCCGCTTCTGCCCTGTATGCGTTCCGCCTGAGCAGTGCCGGTAATCTGATCATTGCCGTTGCTACCGCGAAACCATTCGAAGTTCTGGAATGTCTGAACAAAGCTGTTACCCGCAGATGTCACATTTGCCGTGCCTGCTCCAACATCAATGACAACCGTATCGGCACCGCCGCGATCATATCGAAGGCGGTCAAATCCCAGTCCACCATCAGCGCTGTCGTTGCCCTCGCGGCCAATATAGGACTCATCAGCAGCACTGCCGATGAA
>JALTNS010000212.1 GCA_027000565.1 Rhizobiaceae bacterium
GACTGGGGAATGGCAAAAAGCAGATTTTCACCCACCGACATATGCGGGAAAAGCAGCGGGTCCTGAAACAAAATGCCAACCTGTCGCTGTTCGGCTGGCAGGTCGGTAATGTCGCGCCCGTTTAGTTCGATTTTTCCGCGGCTTTCAAACACCGGATCAAGAAACCCGCCAATATAGGCAAGCAAAGTGGATTTACCCGATCCGGACGAGCCCATAACGGTTAAGACCTGATCAGCACTTACCCGATCGGAGATTGAAATCAAGGGTGTGCCGTGCAGAGAAATTTTGACATTCTGCAACAGCAGGCCGCTTTTCGACGAATGTAACTTCTTACTCACTAAGCCGCCCTCATATCACGGCGATTTCTAAACATGATTGCCGGAATCAATCCGGCCAGAATAAAGCCTGCAAATGGCAATATCATCTGCAAAAATGCATAGACTCCTATGATGCGACGGTCACCACCGGATGAAAGGGCTACGGCTTCGCTGGTAATGGTTGGCAATCGCCCGGCGCCAATCAGCACTGTTGGCAAATATTGACCAATGGATACGGCAAAACCCACAGCAAATGCAATCATTGCTGCGCGGGCGAGCATCGGCAGTCGAACTTGCCAGAATGTGCGATTGAGCCCGGCCCCGAGCCCGTGGGAAATTCTTGCGTAGCGAACATCCCAGGCCCGCCACGGGTCCGACAGGGACAGGAACACATAGGGCAGAACAAAAATCAGATGTACAAAAACCAGCGCAACCATCGTTGCGTCAAGTCCCAGCCACAAAAAGAACAGCTGCAATCCAAAAACAAACCCGGTCTGCGGTACCAGCAACGGGAGATAGATAAACAGCAAGGCGCGACTGCCGCCGGTTTTTCCGGTTCGTGCTTCCTGTTCAAGACAGGCAAGCGTGATTATTAATGCAATGGTGGTGGCCATCAAGCCGGTAACAACCGTGTTCCACAATGGTTTTGCCAGTCCCGGCATCGAACGAAGCCAGCTTTTCATGGTGAAACTGTCGGGCAGCGCATCGGGAAAAGACCAAAAGCCTGCCACCGACCAAAGAGCCAGTATGGTCAGGCCCAAGAATACCACCGTGGCGGCCAGACCGGTTGAGAAAATTCCGGCGTTTTTGAAAATCCTGTCATGGGTAAACCGCCTGCCTGCCATTGCAAATTTACACCGGATCATGCTGCCGGCCTTTTCGATTACAAGCCACAAAAACAAGGCTGCAACTGTCACCCCAAGCTGCAAAACCGCACCGGCGGATGCCTCGAACCGAAGCGCCAGATCAGGGCTGTTCATCCAGCCGAGCAACCGCGGTGAAAGAGGTGCCGGGCTGTCGGGTCCAAGAATGATGGCCACATCCACCACCGACGTCGCGTAGGCTATGACTGCAAATACCGCCAGCCGGATTTGTTTATAAATTGCCGGCCATACCCCGAGAATAAAACCGGCAATGCGACCGTAGCCCAATGCGGAGGTTATTTGTGTAGTCTGCCTTGCGTTGGTTTGCGGAAGGGCCGACAGGATTACCAGCAGCAGAAACGGGATTTCCTTGACGATGAGCCCTGCCATCATCGCAAATCCGTTGGGATCGTTTAATATCAACAGATCCGGCGGGCGATCGAAGCCGGTCAGTTCCGGTGATATTATCCGTATTATCCAGCCGGAGGGTGCAATCAAAAAAGCAAGGCCAAATGCCGCCGCCGCATGGGGCACCGAAAGCAGCGGTGAAACGAGATGCTGCATCCGGCGAAATGCATTGGTGCCTGACCAGCCGGCGACAAATATCGCAACGATTGAGATTGCCACAAGCGTAGTCACCAGCCCGGATGAAAGGCTGATGAGCACCGAACGCATCAGCCCCGGCCGTTCAAACAGCGCCAGAAACGGCTGCACCGAAATCGAGTTGCCACCCAGGGCAGGGAAATATCCGAATGCCGGCAATAGCGTTGCGATCAGCCCGAAAGCAATCGGTCCGATTAGTATGGCGATTGCCAGTGGTGGTGCCAGTCGCAACATTACTTAGTCTGGTTGGCGATCAAATGCCCGGACCTAGTTATTCACCCCATAGCGACGCAACCATTCTTTCTCGATCCGGTTCATCCAGCTTGGGTGGGGTTCTGGCAACATTGGTCCCAATTGTTCAGGTTTGAGTGTGGCAATTCCCAGTTCGAGACTGGCGAAGCGGGCCTTGTCCTCAGCGTTCATTTTGCTGATGTTGAGAACAGTCGGGTCGCCCCAGATATTGGGATCCTGCTTGCGGGCCTGCGCTTCCGGTGACATCAGGAAGTTGGCCAGAACCAGTGCACCTTCTTTTGATGTTGCATTATATGGCACAGCCACAAAGTGCGTATTTCCAAGGGTGCCGCCGGAAAAGACAAACGACCGCACCGTGTCGGGTAGCTCGTTGTTGGCAATTGCGCTTGAGGCGAAAGACGGATTGAATGCAAATATGATGTCAAGCTCCTTGTCGGCCATCAACTGGCGCATCGCCACGTGGTTTTTCGGGAAAGCCCGCGCTTTTCGCCACATATTGGGATGCAGTTCGTCCAGCAGGTTAAACAGCGGTTTGGATACTTCTGCAAATTCCTCTTCGACAACCGGTTTAAGCAGTTTAGCCGGATCGGTCGCCAGTTCGGTGAGCGCCTGTTTCAAAAATGTCGAACCAATAAAGTTGGGGGGCTGCGGATAGGTAAAACGCCCCGGGTTTTTCTTGGCCCACTCGGTCAGTTCCTTGACAGAATTTGGCAGTTTTTCGGTTCGCGCGGTATCATAAAAGAATACCAGTTTGGCACCGCCCCAGGGTGCTTCCAGCCCTTCTGTGGGAATAGTAAAATCGACGGTAATGGTCGGTTTGTTTTCCACGTCGACATATTGCCAGTTTGGCAGCTTGTCGGCCCAGCCGGGGGTCATCAGCAAATTCTGACGTTTCATCGAAGCAAAATTTTCACCGTTAATCCAGATCAGATCAACCTTGCCCCCACTGTCCTTGCCTGCAGCCTTTTCCGCAACGACGGTTGCCACCACATTGGCGGTATCGGTAACCTTGACGTGCTCGACGGTGACACCATAACGATCCTTTACGGTCTGCGCCGCCCAGCCGATATAATCATTGATGCGCGGTGAACCACCCCAGGCGTTCCAGTAAACGGTCTGGCCTTTGGCTTTTTCGAGCACCTGTTCCCAATTTGCAGGATCTGGCTCGGCGGCCCGGACATTCCAGGTCGCAGCGAGTGATAGTGCCAGCACAGCTGCAAGCGATTTAATGGCAGAGGTTTTCATATTTCTCTCCGGTTGGTTTTTCAAATTTCTCTAAAAAACGTGTAGCTCAACTTGATCGCCGGTCAAAACAAACAAAGATGAACTTCATGTGACATATCGGAGCGAGAAATATTACTCTTGTTTATCGTCAGGTGACGATTCGACAAAACGTTTATCCCATTCAGGTTGTCGTTTGAACCGTTCAACCAGAAAATCGATGAAAGCACGCACCCGCTGCGAAAGATGGCGGGTCTGGGGATAAACCGCATAGGCTGAAAGGGTTGGCAGGGAATAATCCTGCATGATGCAAACCAGACGCCCCCTTCTAAGCTCGTCCCAGGCAATGAAAGTTGGAATAATCGCCAGACCAAGGCCGGCAACTGCCGCATCACAGAGATATTCGCCATTATTGGCGGTGATGTTGGGTGGTAATCTAATGCTGACTTCATCACCGTCCGGACCGAAAAACCGCCACAGGAAACCTGGTGCATTTGCATAATTCAGCACACGGTGGTTTTTCAGATCGTCGGGCACATTGGGGCTCCCGTGGGTTTTGATATAATCGGGGCTTGCGCAAAGAACGAGACTGATGGATGTCAGTTTACGGGCGATCAGGCTGGAATCCTTCAGATCGGCAATGCGAATGGCCACATCAATTCGCTCTTCAATCAGGTCAACCTGACGGTCGGCAAAATCAATATACATGTCGATCCCCGGGTGAGCTCTGGCAAAATCATTAATGATCTGCGACAGGTTTCGAATACCAAACGACAATGGTGCTGCGATTGCCAGCTTGCCGTGCAAAATTGCCCGGTTATCAGTTGTTACCGCATTCAACTCATTCACATCGGCCAGTATCTGAGCAGCACTTTGATAATAGTTTCGCCCGGCATCTGTAAGGCTGGATTTTCGGGTGGTGCGATTTAGCAACTGCACCCCGAGCCTGCTTTCAAGGTCGACCAGTCGGCGACTGACAGCAGATTTTGCGATGCCCAGCTGATCAGCAGCACGGCTGATTGAACCGGTCTCGACGATTCGCACAAATGTACCAATATCCTCTAATTGACCCATATTTTGTTCTCCATATTCGAACAAACTTTTCTAAAAATTGCTCTTTATTCAGAATATGGCAATAGTTATTCTATTGGCAAGACAAAATGGTTCAGGGCAAATCTGATGGGCCATCTTTTAACAAAAGGAGATTTTTGATGGAAAAACTGGAAGAACTGGCGATGCCTGCAGGCCGGGTATTGATTGCATTCATGTTTGTATTGTCTGGAATATCGAAAATCACCGGCTATGCCGGTACTCAGGCCTATATGAATTCCGTTGGCGTATCCGGATCATTATTGCCACTGGTCATAGCGTTGGAAGTTCTCGGTGGGCTGGCGATAATAGTTGGTTGGCAAACCCGCTTGGCTGCCCTTGCGCTTGCCGGGTTTTGTATAATTTCGGCCGTACTGTTTCACTTCGATCCGTCCAACCAGGGGCAAATGATTAATTTCATGAAAAATTTCGCCATTGCAGGTGGTTTTCTGTTTCTGGTTGCGAGGGGGCCGGGCATCTACGCGCTTGATAACCGCCGCTAAGATCAGCCGCGGCAAAATTACTGAAATAGACTGTTTCACGTTTATACGGAAATAGTCTGGCCGCAAGGGCGGCCCGGCGCCTGTGCGCCGCCCCCGCGGAGGCCGTGCGCAGCACGAATGGCCGCGAGCGAATTAATACGAGAGTGTTTCCATCAAATGATGAGGCGCTCTAGAAAAATTGCATGGTGGGCTTATGAAATAAAACCCACCCGGACTTTAAGGGTATCGGAGATTGAAATGGGACTTCTGCAAGATGGAAAATGGGTTGATCAATGGTATGATACCGGACCAAATAAAGGCCGGTTTGTGCGCAAGGATGCCTCGTTTCGAAACTGGATTACCGCAGACGGTTCGCCCGGGCCAAGTGGCGCGGGTGGATTTGCTGCCGAACCCGGTCGTTATCATCTTTACATCTCCTATGCCTGCCCATGGGCGCATCGGACACTTATTTTCCGAATGCTCAAGGGGCTGGAAAAAATGATATCCCTGTCAGTGGTGCACTGGTCGATGGGTAAAGATGGCTGGACCTTTGAACCCGGCGACGGGGTTGTTGCTGATACAGTCAACGGTTCCACCCTGATGTATCAGGTCTATACCAGCGCTGTATCCGACTATAGCGGCAGGGTTACGGTGCCGGTTTTATGGGATAAAAAAACATCGACAATTGTATCCAACGAATCTTCGGAAATTATCCGTATGTTCAATTCCGCCTTCGATGATATCGGTGCAATACCCGGAGACTATTACCCGCAGCAGCAGCGTGAAGAAATCGATGAAATCAATGAGCGGATTTACCATACGCTGAACAATGGTGTTTATAAATCAGGATTTGCGACAACCCAGTCAGCCTATGAAGAAGCAGTCATTCCGCTGTTTGAAACGCTCGACTGGCTGGAGGACCGGCTAAGGCGCGCACGATACCTCACGGGCCCGACCATAACAGAAGCGGACTGGCGCCTGTTCACAACGCTTGTGCGTTTTGACCCGGTCTATGTCAGCCATTTCAAATGCAATCTTAAACGTATTGTCGATTATCCAAACATATGGGGATATTTGCGCGACCTGTACCAACAGCCGGGCATAGCTTCGACCGTAAACATGCATCACATTAAAAACCACTATTTCGGCAGCCATGAAACCATTAATCCCACGGGCATCGTGCCAATGGGTCCGGAAATAGACTTTACGCAACCCCATGGGCGCGACAATCTGTCTTGATTGTTCAGGCAATTTCCCGCACGATGACCGCTGCTAAATTGAGGGAAAGACATTTGGCGCGAAAATTGCGTATTATTACCGGCCTGATTTTGTTTTTATATACAACCGGCCATTTGCTCAATCTTGCCATTGGTCTTAATTCTGTTGCGGTTATGGACGAATGGCGGCTGATATTCCGGCTGCCGTGGGCGAATACGGCAGGTCGAACCGTGCTTCTTGCGGCAATAATGACACATGTCGTTCTTAGCCTGCACACACTTTATAGCCGAAATACACTGAAGATGTCGGCGACAGATATGGTTCAGTTTACCGCCGGTCTGGCTATTTTTCCGTTGCTGGTGCCTCACATTGTCGGCATCAGGCTGACAGCGGAACTGATTGCCAATTATCAGCCCAGCTATCGCACCCTGTTGCATTTTTTCTGGATACAAAACCCGTTTGAGGGATTGCGACAAATCCTTGTTCTGGTTTTTGTGTGGATACATGGCGCAATAGGACTGTTGACCTACTTTCGGTTACAGTCATGGTGGTCCAGATTCGGTAAAATCATAAATCCGTTAATGGTCATGGTGCCGGTTGCTGCATTGCTTGGTTATGTGGAGGCCGGCAAAGAGGTCATTGCCACCAGCCCCGAATATGTGCCCACTCCGCCAGGCGATGAGGTTCTGGCGGTGCTGAACACCATCAGCACGACAAAATGGGTAATAATACCGGGTTATCTGATAATCGTCTTGTTGGTTGTAATTGCCCGATATATTCGTTTGCGAAATCAGGCCCACACCACAGAAATTCATTTTGTTGACGGTCCGGTAATTACTGCCAAGATTGGTGCAAACCTTCTGGAACTGGCAATTGCCAACGACGTTCCCCAGGCAAATCTGTGCCGGGGCAGAGGACGTTGCGGTACGTGCCGGGTAATTATCAGTGATGCGCAAAATGAACCTTCACCACCTGGTGAGCTGGAGAAAACCACTTTGAAAAAGGTTGGTGCCGGGCCGGACGAACGGCTCGCATGTCAAGTAAAACCAATGGAAGGAAAACTGACTGTTGAGCGGCTTGTTCCGCCCCATGTCCAGCCGGAAGCATTGAATGCAACCTTTGGCACCCGGCGTGAAGCCGGAACTGTTACCGAAATAAAAGTAACAGAGGCTTCCCGGTGAATTCAGTCTTTTTCAGATTTGTCATTCTCTTTGGCCTTGCCTTTATCGGCATGGTGACAATTTCCCCGGCACAAACTCAAATTGGACAAAACAGTGATCAAACCACGGCTGAACCAAAGGTAGAGGCCCCCTCGCCCAATGATCTAAAAGAACTTTCGCGATTGCTCAGCGACCCGGGTGTGATCGAATGGTTGCGTAAATCTGCTGCAGGAAATACGAGCAATCAAGGAGATACGCCATCAGAAGGCAGCAGCTACCTTGATCAAATTGATGTTGCGCTGGAAAGAACCCGCAAAAGAATAACAAAACTGGCTCAGGCCTGGCGTCGATTGCCAGATGTCCCGGCGTTGACAGTTACAATTTGGCAATCTCAAATTAACGGCAGTGAAACACTGAGAAGTATAGCCTTCACCATCATTTTTCTGTTTGTCGGCGCCGGACTTGAATGGTTGTTCTGGCAATATTTCACAGCACTGTTGTTGCATCTGGAATTCGATAAAAACCGGTTTTTGTGGCAACGTGTGCGCTCTGCATTAATGCGCGCAACGCTGGTTATCGGTGCTTTAATGATATTTGGTGTCGGCAGTATTGGCACATTCCTGATGTTCGACTGGCCGCCATTGGTTCAGCGCATTGTGCTCAATCTGCTGATCGCGATCATCGCAGTGCGCACCATTTTGGCCTTGGCGAAATTTGTTCTGGCTTCAAAAGTCCCCGAATTGCGATTTGTGCCGTTGAGTTCCGGCCCGGCCAAACGGCTTTACCGGTGGGTCGGGTATGTCACCAGTGCTGTTGTTTTTGGAGTTCTGATTTCAAATACGCTGGCCTATCTGGCGGTTGTTGACAATCCGACCGAAGAAGGAAAGAGCGCCGCTCTGGCCGTATCTGTCTTGGCAGCCTTTGCCATTGCGGCTCTATTACTGGTGGCCGTATGGCGCATTGGCAGCAACGCAAAATATACCGGCAGGGCAGATTCGTCGACCACTACACCATTGCGGACTCAATCGATCTTGTTGAGTGTTTTGATAATCGTGTCGCTCGTCCTTTGGCTTGTTGGTGCGCGCGAGCTTATGTGGTCACTGATTATAATCGGATTGACTATCCCGACCATTGCATTGGCCAGCCGCTTGATTAATCATCTGTTTGATCAGGCTGAAGGCGAAGTTAAACGTCCTTCCCATGTTTCGGAAAATTTTGAGGAAGAAGGCGAGCAGAACGCCGAAAACGATACCGGTGCAGCCGATTATGGTCGTTATGATCTCATCCGGCCAATCACCATCAGGCTTGCCCGGTTTGTGCTTGCGCTGATCGCACTGTTGGCACTGGGAGGAGCCTGGGGTGTCAGTGTTTTGTCCCTGTCGGCTTCGACCACCCTTGCCGGGCGAGTATTTGGGATTATGGTCAATGTGACTGTGGCCCTTTTAATCGCTGACCTTATCTGGGTCTGGGCAAAAACCGCGATTGATCGCCGACTTGCGGATTTCAACGATTCTATGGGGGCAATGGGCGGCGAGGGAGGCGGCGCAGCCGGACCTGAAGCGCGAATGGCGACATTGTTGCCAATATTGCGAAAAATCTTGATGGTGACCATCATTATTATGGTGGCGTTGAGTGTAATGTCTGCGCTGGGGCTGAATATTGCACCGCTATTGGCAGGTGCCGGCGTTGTTGGTGTGGCCATCGGATTTGGCGCGCAATCGCTTGTCCGCGATATTGTATCCGGTATTTTCTATCTGCTCGACGACGCATTCCGGGTCGGTGAATATATCGAAATGGGAGAATTGCGCGGAACTGTCGAATCGATGTCGTTGCGATCTTTACGGGTGCGCCATCACCGTGGTGCCATTCATACCATCCCGTTTGGCGAACTCTCCTCCCTGACCAACTACAGTCGCGATTGGGTAATCATGAAACAGGAATTCAGGGTGCCCTTCGATACCGATATTAAACTCGTCAAACGACTGGTCAAACAGGTTGGAGCCGAGCTTCAGGCCAACGAAATTTATGGCAAACATTTTATCCAGCCGCTCAAATCACAAGGAGTGCGGCGGATGGAGGAATTCAATATGGTCATTGGCACCAAGTTTATGTGTGTACCGGGAGAACAGTGGGTAATTCGCCGTGATGCCTTTCAAAAACTTCGGGATATATTTGAACAGAACGGAATTGAACTGGCACAGCGCAATGTTAAAGTGGAAGTCGTCAGTGACCAGCCCGTAGGGCCTGAAATTAAGGAAGCGATCGCCGGTGCCGCCCAGGAAGCAGCCGAACAGCAGGTTGCGCCGGTTCCACCCTCAGATGAACCTTAAGCCGGTTCAGCCCGGGGCGCGGCCCATCTTTTCGAAAGATTCTATTTGATTCGTATTCAAATTGAACTAGAGCATGGAAAGCACAGCAAAACCCAAGGAACTCAATAATGCCAACAACTGTTGGAACCCGGCCCCAACCTATCAGCCAGCATTCCCGGCCAAAAACAGTCTATATTAAAACCTATGGCTGCCAGATGAATGTCTATGATTCAATTCGCATGAATGATGCGCTGGCAAAGGACGGGTACAGCGAAGTTTCCAATATGGAAGATGCCGACCTTGTGCTGTTGAATACCTGCCATATTCGCGAAAAGGCCGCAGAAAAGGTCTATTCGGAACTGGGCAGAATTCGCAAACTGAAAAACCGGCGCAAGCATACGATGCGCCCTTTGACGCTTGGGGTTACCGGTTGTGTTGCACAGGCTGAAGGTGAAGAAATCATCAGGCGCGAACCGGCGGTTGACCTGGTTGTCGGTCCGCAGACCTATCACCGGCTTCCTGATATTGTTGCCCGTGCATCGAACGGATCAGCCGTTGTCGAAACTGAATATGCGGTTGAAGATAAATTTGACTACTTGCCTGCGCCGGACAGCAAGCGCACCAGGTCCCGCGGTGTCACGGCCTTTTTAACGGTACAGGAAGGCTGCGATAAGTTTTGCACCTTCTGTGTCGTGCCTTATACCAGAGGGACGGAAGTCTCGCGCTCGGCCCGACAGATTATTAATGAGGCAAAGGCTCTTTGTGATGCCGGTGTTCGCGAAATCACCCTGCTCGGGCAAAACGTCAATGCCTGGCATGGCGACGGGATCGGTGATGAAGAATGGGGCCTTGGCCGGCTGTTGCAGGAATTAAGCCAGATCAGTGGTCTGGCCCGCTTGCGGTATGTGACCAGCCACCCGCGCGACATGGATGAAGCACTGATTGCAGCCCATCGCGAGATAGACATATTAATGCCCTATCTGCATTTGCCGGTACAAGCCGGATCGGATGCAATATTGAAGGCGATGAACCGCAAACACACAGCGGCAGAATATATCTCGCTGATCAAAAGGATCAGGCAGACGCGGCCGGATATCGCGCTCTCCGGAGATTTTATTGTCGGGTTTCCAGGAGAAACTGACGCAGATTTTGAAGCAACCCTTGATCTGGTGGATAAGGTTGAATATGCGCAGGCCTATTCATTCAAATATTCGCCAAGGCCTGGAACACCCGGTGCCGACCTTGAAAATCAGGTTGAAGAGGCGGTCAAATCCGAACGCCTCGCCCGTTTGCAGGCCCTGTTGAACCAGCAGCAGGTTAATTTCAACCAGTCTTTCGTGGGTAAATCCATGGACGTGTTGCTGGAAAAGCCGGGTCGGGAAGATGGTCAGATCATCGGCCGTTCCCCCTGGTTGCAATCGGTAATCGTTGATGCATCATCTGGCCGGATTGGTGATATAATAAAAGTTGAAATTACAGAGGCGGGGCCAAACAGTTTGCAGGCTGTGCGGTCGCTCGATGCCTGAATATTGACTGCCTTGGAGAACGAATTGAATATCCAGCACCAACAAAGCGCAAAATCATCGGGCACAAAAAACGACAAGACCGGTGGTGCATCGGATTTGACCCATATTGTGCTGGTTTTTGACGATAACAGGCTTGCGCGAGAATTGTTCGGCCAGTTTGACGAAAATCTTGCTCTGGTTGAACGTGAACTTGATGTCAGCGCGGTTGCCCGTGGTAACGAACTTGAAGTCCGTGGCAGCGCCTATGCTACCGGGTTGGCCCGTCAGGCTTTCGACCACCTTTATGGACGGTTGCAGGAAGGCAATGAACTCGTGGCAGGCGATGTTGAGGGTGCTATTCGCATGGCGCATTCATCTGATAAGAATAAAACCAGATTAAAAAAGAGATCAAGCAGCAAACTGTCACTGGCAACAATCGCCACGCCGCGCAAAACCATTCATGCGAGAACCGGCAATCAGGATGCCTATATCCGGGCGATGGAACGTGCCGAACTGATATTTGGCAGTGGACCGGCAGGCACCGGCAAAACCTATCTGGCAGTAGCATTCGCGGCCTCAATGCTAGAGCGTGGGATTATCGACAGAATCATTCTTTCACGCCCCGCGGTTGAGGCTGGCGAGCGTCTGGGCTTTTTGCCCGGAGACATGAAAGAAAAGGTCGATCCCTATCTTCGACCGCTTTACGATGCCTTGTATGATACTATTCCTAATGAGAAAGTTGAGCGCGCGCTGGAAGCAGGAGTAATCGAAATTGCTCCTCTGGCCTTCATGCGCGGACGCACCCTCGCCAATGCGGCGATCATTCTCGATGAGGCACAAAACACCACCACCATGCAGATGAAGATGTTTTTGACCCGTCTGGGCGAGAACTCCAAAATGATCGTGACCGGTGATCCAAGTCAGGTCGACCTGCCGAGCGGTCAAACCTCCGGTTTAATTGAAGCCCTGTCCCTGCTTGCCGATATACCCGGTATTGTTCAGGTTAGCTTTTCGGCAGCAGATATTGTTCGCCACAAGCTGGTTACCAAAATTGTCGAAGCCTATGATGGCAAATCAGGCCGATAAATCGTGTCAAATACAGAATTGAATGAAAACTTGACCATAGACATGCTAATAGAGGCAGAGCGTTGGCCTGATGAGGCAGATTTGCGCCATCTTGTTGATACTGCAATTGCCTCCGCGATCGAGTCTGCACAATTGAATTTGCCAGAACAGGCTGAACTTTCAATCGTATTTAGCGACGACAACCACATCAGGGATCTTAATCGTGAATGGCGTCAAATTGACAAAGCCACCAATGTTTTGTCATTTCCAACCCGTGAAATAAAACCGGGTGAAATGCCTGAACTACTACTTGGCGACATTATTCTGGCTCGGGAAACGATAGAAAAAGAATCTGTAGCATCTGGTGTTTCGTTTGCTGATCATCTGACGCATCTTGTTATTCACGGTTTTCTTCATATTTTCGGATATGATCATATTGAAGACAAAGATGCAGCTGTAATGGAGCAGCTGGAGCGGGAAAGCCTGCACAAGTTGAACATCGGTGATCCCTATGAAGATATTTCAGCAAAAGTTCCTGAGCGGCTGACGATTGACAACCATGAATGATTCAAAAATGATCCCTCCCGATTCCAAGCAGTCCGCGCAGACCGAAATTCCTGATGATGAGCCCGGCGAACCGGAGCCCGAATCGACTGAACCGAAAAAACCCGGCACCGCACTGGTTGTAACCGACCCGGAAAATGGCCGACAATCTGATCGGGCACCGGAAAGTCTGTTCAGCAGAATTTTGGCGAAGTTTGGTCTGCGGACAACCGGCACCCTTCGCGATGAACTTGAAGATGCCCTTTCTGGCCAAAATGGTGATGAGCACGAGGTATTCTCGCCTGAAGAGCGGGCGATGCTTAACAACATTCTGCGCCTGCGGGAGGTGCGGGTTGAAGATGTCATGGTGCCGCGGGCCGACATAATCGCGGTTGATATCGATATCACCCTGGACGAGTTGCTTTTGCTCTTTGAGGATTCCGGCCATTCACGCTTTCCGGTCTATTGTGAAACCATGGATGATCCGCGCGGCATGGTGCTGATCAAGGATCTCCAGGCCTATATTGTTCGCACCGCCAGTCGTCCCAACAAGCCACCAACTAAAAATGGCAGGAAGCCCAGCTTAAAGCTCGACTTGTCCAAAATCCCGCTGTCGCGAAAACTGGATAGTCTCAAACTTATGCGCAAGGTTTTGTTTGTGCCGCCTTCCATGCTGGTTACTGATTTGATGACCCGGATGCAGGCTGCCAGAACCCAGATGGCTCTGGTGATTGATGAATATGGCGGAACAGACGGGCTGGTTTCGCTGGAAGATATTGTTGAAGAAGTTTTTGGCGAAATAGAAGACGAACATGATGATGATGACGGTCCAATGATTGAAAAGACCGGTGAGGGAATTTTTAGTGCGGACGCGCGCACCGACCTTGAAGAGGCCGCCCAGCTTATCGGTCCCGAGTTCCAGTATGGTGATCTTGGCGAAGATATGGATACCATCGGCGGTCTGGTATTTTCGCTGGCCGGCAGGATTCCGGTGCGGGGAGAGGTTATCGAGGGCATGCCAGGGTTCGAGTTCAGGGTGCTTGACGCGGATCCCCGTCGCATCCGGCGTTTGCAGATTGTCCAGCGACGGTCCTCAATCCGAAATCCCCGCAACAGAAAAGCTGTGGTTGCTGATTAAACGCCCGTAATTCTTACCGCCATTATTGCGTGTTGTTTAGTTGCAACCGGCGATCGCTTGTTTCCGGTATCCATTCATCATATTCTCTGCCGCTACGGTAGCTGCCTGTAGTTGAATTATGGGCCAGTGGAGCACTTTGACCTGATGAATCAACTCACTGATATCCCCTTGTTTGAGGATCTGGACGATGATTTGTCGACGCAATACAGTGCTCGCTGTTTGTGGAGAGAATATGCTGCAAACGAGCTGGTGATTGATCACAAGGACAAAAGCAATGACGTTCGATTTATTCTGACTGGACTTGTCCGCATTATCATCCGGGTTTCTGCGGGCCGCGAGGTCATTCTGAACGACGCCAAGCCGGGTGATTTTTTTGGCGAGCTCTCCGCAATAGATGGCAGTACCCGGTCAGCCAATGTAACCGCCATAACCCGCTCCCGCATGTGTATCATGCCGGCAAATGTGTTTTTGGAAATTCTTGATTGCTCCCCGCCGGTCAACCGTGTTGTGCTGAAGAAGATGTCCTCGGATATTCGGCGGTTGAGCAACCGCCTTTCGGAATATTCATTTCTTCAGGCACGGCATCGATTGTATGCGGAACTGGTACGCCTTTCAAAACCCCGCATGGGGCATCCCGGTCAACGGGCAATCAGCCCGCCTCCGATCCAGCGAGAAATTGCAGACCGGATTGCCAGCCGCAGGGAAGTCGTTTCACGGGAGATGAAGTCGCTGGAGCGCGATGGCTGCATTGCAAAGTCACGCGGAGCGCTCATCCTCACCGATGTGGAAGAAATTAACCGTCGGTTGATGGAAGGGTGGAACGAGTGAAGAATATGTCATGAGCCTGAACAGCTGATTATTGCTGCGCGGTTATGATGACGTCTTCACCCTCCAGTCTGATAGCGAGGTTCATTCCACATGCCTCGGCCAGCAAGACTGCATAATAGGGTTGAACACCATGGGCATCCAGTTCACCTTCAAGGGTGCCGTTGAGCATGTTGAGAAATGCTGATGGAGCCCGGGCATTCTGGCCAGAACAGGTCAGCGTAAATCTGGTATCTTCCTCACCGCCTTCGATTTCCACTTTGATGTTCCCGCCACGCGGCACAGCGCCAAGCGCGATCAAAATCAGATTGAGGATCAGCTTAACTTTGTTTTTTGGCATTAATACCCGTACACCAACCCATTCCAGATCGGGTTTTTCACCGGCTACATAGGAACGTACAACCTCCTCGGCGTCTCCGGTGTCGATCATTGCGCCGGCGGAACCTGAAGCGCCAAATGCGAGGCGGGCAAATTTGAGTTTTGATGATGCGGAAAGGGCGCTCTTTCGGATTAAATCCATAGCGAATTCTTTCATCTCATCGCCATTGTCCTCATCAAGAACTTCGAGACCATTGGTAATTGCGCCGACAGGAGAAATAATATCATGACATACTCTGCTTGCCAGTAAAGCTGCCAGATCCAGCGCAGACAATTTCGGGAGATTGCTCATTTTTACCTCGGGAGTTCAGCGTTTTAGCGAATCACTTTAAAGTCAATAAAATACAATTACACACGTCAAACAGAGCTGCCAAGCTGACAGCCCCATGTTTCAAAGCTAAATGGAAAAGATTAGTGAGTCCTGACTAATATGGCAAACAAACCGGCCGTTCTACAAATAATTCCAAACCTGGAATCGGGTGGTGCTGAAAAAACCACGGTCGATGTTGCCAAAGCACTGGTGGATAGCGGGTGGTCCTCATTTGTCGTTTCGCAGGGCGGGCAAATGGTTGAAACATTGGAACAGCAGGGGACAACTCACATAAAATTGCCGGCAGCAAGCAAAAACCCGGCGATCATATTGGCAAATGCCCTTCGGTTGATGCGAATAATTCGTGACCACAAAATATCGATTGTCCACACCCGTTCACGTGCTCCTGCCTGGTCGTCGCTGATTGCAGCAAGAAAATGCGATATTCCTTTCGTCACAACATTCCATGGTGCGTACACGCAAAAATCATGGCTTAAAGAATTATACAATTCGGTCATGGTCCGCTCCGATATTGTTATCGCTAATTCACAATGGACAGCTGGGCTCATTCAGGAGCGGACCGGTTTACCGATGAAAACAATTGAGGTCGTATATCCAGGAACAGATTTTTCCAGTTTTGACAAAAACAGTATCAGTAACGCCCGGCGACAGACGTTGCAGAAGGACTGGAACATTAACAACGGTCAGAAAATTATCCTGATGCTGGCCCGGATTACGGCATTGAAAGGCCATAAGACGCTTATCAGGGCCATTCCCGAGGTTTTGAAATTTCACCCCGATGTGATTTTTGTGATGGCGGGGGGCGACCATGGCCATTCTGGCTATCGCGCGGAACTTGAAAAACTCGCAGATAGCCTGGGTATCGCTGGCAATGTCAGGTTCCCGGGATATTGTGACGACCCATCTGCCGCTTATGCGGTAGCAGATATTTCAATCGTTGCATCTCATCAGCCGGAAACATTCGGGCGGGCAGCCATTGAAGCGCAAGCTTTGCAGACACCGGTAATTGTTACCAATATTGGTGCGGTTGGTGAAACCGTTCTAACGCCGCCTGCTGTCCGGGAAGATGAGAGAACGGGATGGAAAATCCCGCCGAACGATCCAACAGCACTTTCAGAGGCAATCAATACGGTTCTTGCGTCCAGAAGTTTCGACATGGAAGCTGTTTCCAATAGAGCCCGTGCGCATGTTGTTTCTGCATTTTCAACCGAAAGAATGTGTGCAGATTCACTTAAGGTATATGCATCTGCTCTTGGCGCTGTCCACAAACCAGAATGCGAATAAACGGGTGGATTTTTCACATGGCTTTTGCATGCAGACGGCTATTTTCGAACACGCTATATCCTATAGTGGTCGATATAACGGGCCAATATCAAATTAATTTCAATTCGCTCTTTAAGTTTCTTTTTATTGGGTCTATACGACAATTCGGATGCCAAACATCCGATGTTTAACCAGCTGTGTTAAACAGAATTTTGACGCGGGGTGGAGCAGTCCGGTAGCTCGTCAGGCTCATAACCTGAAGGTCGTAGGTTCAAATCCTACCCCCGCAACCAAATAACAATAGATACATCATTGGCTTACATATAAATATAGTCTCACTTGAGATGAGATTGTTTGTGCTTGGGTACCATATGGGTACCGCAAGAAATCAAACTCAGGCTAACAGGTATGATCAAAAAATAAGCCCGTCCTATTGGGTGAGTGGACAAACGGTCAATATTCTTGGGTTCTGAAGGCAGAGGTCACTGGTACGAATCCTATCGGGTGCACCATTATTTCGCAGTCCATTCTAGTCACATGGGTTTTATGGTGCCCGGGGGCGGATTTGAACCACCGACACGCGGATTTTCAGTCCGCTGCTCTACCCCTGAGCTACCCGGGCACACCACTTCTGCAATCATTGAACCACATATATCGGGGATTCAGTCAAATGACGTGCAAGCCTTCAACTGACAATACATGGCGGTCAAATTCCCAATAGTTCGGGACAAGACGCTTTGCAAAAGCCAGCGGGTTATAGGCATTTCAATCGAAACTGTCCAGCCCGCAAAACACGCAATAATTCAAAAAACTTACGGACATTCAGCTTGATGACTGGACTGACATGAATCCAGCTGAAATTTGAATAACAAATATCAGCAACCCTTAATTTTTGTGACAATTCGATAGTTTTCCGAGAAATATTTGCGCCCGTCAGTTGCTCGGTAATGTTTGTAAAAGTGAGTCGATTTCAGCCCTGACGGTACATACAGCCCATCAGACTGATAACCAGTTAAAATGAACTGGATATCCTTCACCTTGTAACAATGAGCTTGTTTCATAAAGCGGAAGACCCACCACATTGGTGTAGGAGCCGACAAGTTTTACGACGAAAGAACCGGCTATGCCCTGGATTGCATAACCCCCGGCTTTACCTCGCCATTCACCCGAAGCAAGGTAACTGTCGATCTCGTCACTGGACAGTTTTTTAAAGCGCACCCGGGTTTCAACCAAGCGGTGGCGCCTGGCGCCTTTGGGAGTAATCAAAGTAATACCGGAATAAACCCGGTGCGCCCGACCGGAAAGCAACCGCAGACACATCGATGCCTGATCCAGCATTTCCGCCTTTGGTAATATCCGCCGTCCCTGGGCAACAACAGTGT
>JALTNS010000213.1 GCA_027000565.1 Rhizobiaceae bacterium
GAGCTCACCGCAATAGTCAGGATGCCAGTTCTCAACCGGCGGCAATCCCTTGCCGTGATTGCCGGCACGGGCAACCAGCGCCTCAAGCGCAGAGGTTCCCTGTTGCATGTCCTGCAACTCCGGCCGATCCTGCATTGACTTGCTCATCTACCCAATCCTGAATATCCTATCTTACGCTCTATTTGTGATTCTAAAAACCGCCACAGTCACGAAATAGTTGGTGTATCATTATTTGCCATCATGCCAAATTAGTCGCAACCTGCAATCTGCCCTGAATTTACGAAAGAATCCTTATGAGTGTTGTTACGAAATCTCCAGAGTCGCTTTCGGACAAGGAAATAATTGCAGCGGTTGAAAAAGCCGTTGACGACATCGCCACCGCCAAATCGGCCATCGGCGAAGTGATCTACGGTCAGACCGAAGTGATTGACCGGGTATTGATTACGCTGCTTGCTGGCGGACATGCCCTGTTGGTCGGCGTCCCGGGTCTTGCAAAGACCAAACTCGTTGAAACTCTCGGCACTGTGTTGGGGCTGAACGCCAATCGAATACAGTTCACCCCGGATCTTATGCCTTCGGATATCCTTGGTTCGGAAGTCATGGAAGAGAGCAAGGATAAAAAACGATCCTTTCGATTTATCAAGGGGCCGATTTTTGCCCAGCTTCTAATGGCTGACGAGATTAACCGGGCAAGCCCGCGCACCCAGTCGGCCTTGCTGCAGGCAATGCAGGAATATCACATCACAATTGCCGGTGCGCGACATGATCTGCCGGCTCCGTTTCATGTTCTCGCGACCCAAAACCCGCTGGAACAAGAGGGCACCTATCCGCTGCCCGAAGCCCAACTTGACCGATTTTTGTTGCAAATTGACGTGCCCTACCCGGACATTGATGCCGAACGCCGCATTTTGTTTGAAACAACCGGTGAAACCGAAGCCAAGGCTATGCAGGCGCTCAAACCGGGTGATTTGCAACCGCTACAGCAACTTGTGCGCCGGATACCGGTTGGTGAATCAGTGGTTGAGGCCATATTGGGTCTGGTGCGTTCGGCCCGCCCTGAAGGCAGCGACAATGATGCAACCCGGCACATCGCCTGGGGGCCAGGCCCTCGCGCCAGCCAGGCATTGATGCTGACAGTGCGAGCGAGGGCATTGCTTGATGGTCGTCTGGCACCATCCGTGGATGATGTCATGGCGTTGGCTGAACCAGTGTTGCAACACCGCATGGCATTGAATTTCGCCGCAAGGGCCGAAGGTATTAGCGTTCGGGAAGTTATCAATGATCTAAAATCAAAGTGGACTTAGACTTTGGCTTCCACTGTCGGATCAACTGTTGAACAAACCAAAAATGCAGAAACCCTGCAACGCGCAAGGGCGCGGGCGGCACTCATACCGGATTTGCTGACCGAGTCCCGGTACATAGCCAACACCGCCATCAATGGTTGGCATGGGCGCCGAAAACGCGGCGTTGGAGAAAATTTCTGGCAATTCCGCCCCTATGTGGACGGCGAAACACTGGCCAAAATTGACTGGCGCCGTTCTGCTCGTGATGACCATATCTATGTTCAGGACAAGGAATGGGAAGCAGCACATACCCTGTGGATATGGGCTGATAATTCCCCTTCAATGTTGTATAAATCTGAACTTGCTGACGTATCCAAACAATCCCGCGCTATGGTTTTGGCCCTTGCCCTTTGTGAACTGCTGGCGCGCAGTGGCGAGCGTGTTGGCTGGCCCGGGGTCAGCAAGGCAATATCCCATCGCAATGCTGCCGAGCGTATTGCATCTGAACTGACCCATGCCGAACTACAAGAAAGTTTTCCGCCAACTATTGGCGTTAAAAAGTACTCTGAACTCATCATGTTTAGCGATTTTCTTGACCCGGTTGATGAAACACTGGAAAAAATTGACGCAATAGCCATGCGTGGCGTGCGCGGACATTTTGTCCAGATTATCGACCCCGCAGAAGAATCGTTTCCCTATTCAGGTCGAACCCAGTTTCTTGACCCGGAATCCGGCGAGAGGTTTATTGCCGGTCGTGCAGAGCGGTTGGGTGAACGCTACCGGGACGTGTTTGAAGCCCGCAAGCAGACATTTGCCGCCCACATGAACCGGCTTGGATGGAGCTATATTGTCCATCACACCGATCAGCCTGCTTCCACAGCTCTGGTTTCACTTCATTTGCGCCTTGGTGATGAGCTGTTTTCAAAAGGGGGTATTCGCTGATGCTGCCGATAGCATTTGCCTCTCCCTGGGTGCTTTTGGCCCTCGCAACCCTGCCAATAATCTGGTGGTTGTTGCGACTAACACCACCAAAACCGCGGCAGGAAGCTTTTCCGCCAACCAGGATTTTGAGTCAGATACCCAAACAGGAAGAAACTCCGGCCCACTCGCCCTGGTGGCTGGTATTGTTGCGACTGACCATGGCCGCACTGGTCATTCTCGCCATGGCCGGACCGATCTGGAACCCGCAACAGCCGGTAGTAACCGGTGAAGGGCCTGTTCTGATTGTGATCGACAACAGCTGGGCTTCCGGATCAACCTGGGATGCACAAATTGACGCTGCAAGCCGCATTGTCGAACAGGCCAAGAATGACGAACGAAGTGTAAGTCTGGTTTTTGCCACTGGTGAAAGCGGTACAAATCTGATCGCCGGGTTGCCCGAAGAAGCCGCGAAAATATTACAGGCAGCCCAGCCATTGCCATTGCCACTCAACTGGGAAAAAACCGTCGCGGTTATTAACAATTTGCCAAACGCGGCGCGACCGTCATCGCTGGTCTGGCTCAGCAGCGGCCTGGCAGATGCCTCAAAGACAAAACTGGCCGATACACTGCAATCACTTGCGGCTAAAGATTACCAGATTTACATGCCAAAACTCACGACGTTCGCCGCTCTTACCAAAGCGGTTAACGATCCGGCGGCGATGGAAATTACCCTTAAAAGACCTCAAACGGATGCGGATGCAGCAGGTGATCTCGCCGCTTTTGATGAACAGGGGCGGCCCATTGCCTCGGCCCAGTATTCATTTGCGGCAGGCGAAGATACAGCCGTTGCAAAATTTACACTGCCCGTTGAACTGCGCAATGATTTTGCCCGAATTGAGCTGACTTCAAGAGCAAATGCCGGCGGTGTATTCATGCTGGATGACCGGTTTCGCCGCCGCCGGGTTGGCTTGATATCCGGCGAAAAAAGCGACCTTGCACAACCGTTGTTATCGCCACTCTATTATATTTCGCGGGCTTTGGGCCCCTATAGCGAATTACGTTATCCAGATGACGCAAATATTGCGACAGCCGTACAGGCGCTGCTTGAAGATCGGGTTTCAGCCCTGATCCTTGCCGATATCGGGACAATTCCATCAGCGACCGAGGCAGAATTGTCCCGCTGGATTAAAAAGGGCGGCATGCTTGTCCGCTTTGCCGGACCGCGACTGGCCGCCGCATCCAGTTGAGCTCTGGTGCCAGTAGAATTGCGCAAAGGTGGTCGAAATCTTTCGGGCAGCTTGACCTGGGGCACCCCGCAACCTTTAGCGCTGTTCAATCCGCAAAGCCCGTTTTCCGGCCTCAAAATTCCTGATGATGTTACTGTTACCCGGCAGGTTCTGGCCGAACCCAATGCTGATCTGCCACAAAACACCTGGGCAAGCCTTGCCGATGGCACTCCGCTGGTAACGGCCGAAAAACGCGGCAGTGGCTGGATTGTTCTTTTCCATGTCACGGCCAATGCCTCCTGGTCCAATCTTGCCCTGTCGGGAAGTTTTGTGGATATGTTGCGTCGGGTAGTGGCGCTTTCAGGAGCCAGCAACATTGGCAATGTTGCCAATGACCAAAACACCGATCAAACCATATTGTCACCCTATCGCATTCTTGATGGCAAAGGTGTGCTTGGCGCACCCCCTGCCAATGCCCGGCCGCTGGTACTTGGCGGCGGGAAAAGGCCTGTTGTCAGTTTTGATAATCCGCCGGGACAATATGGCTCGAGCGACGGGTTTGTGGTGCAAAACATGCTGGATGAAAAAACCTCACTGGTTGCACTTGATGCGTCGAATCTTGCCGGTTCCCCGGCGATTCAAACCTATATTCAGGAAGATCCGCAAAAAATGCGGCCATGGCTGCTTGCCGCCACTCTGATATTGTTGGCGCTTGATGGCCTCGCTGTGTTGTGGATGGCGGGAGCTTTTGCCCGAAAACTGGTTAAGCCCGGCCTTGCTGCAATATTGTTGTCGGTAATTATTATCAGCACACCGGATGCCGGCATCGCGCAGGAAAGCTCGGTCGTTCCGAAAGGAATAGAGGCAACTCTTTCCACCCGGCTTGCCTATGTCATCACCGGCATGTCCGAAATCGACGACATCAGCCGTCGCGGCCTCATTGGATTAACCGCCTATATAACCGCCCGCACATCGCTGGAACCCGGACCACCGGTTGGTATTGACATCTCCAAGGATGAACTCAGTTTTTATCCATTGATCTATTGGCCGATTGATCCTGCTGCTGCCTTGCCCGATAGCAAAACCATGGCCCGTGTTGATGCTTTTATGAAAAAAGGCGGCTCCGTTATTTTCGACACCAAAGACGCGCTTTCAGGTGGGTTTGGTGGAGTAAGTGTTTCCGATGCTACCCTTCGGTTGAGGCAAATACTTGCTGATCTTGATATTCCTCCACTCGAGCCTGTACCATCAGATCATGTGTTGACCAAAGCCTTCTATTTGCTCAACTCGTTTCCCGGGCGCTTTAACAATGGCTCGTTATGGGTGGAAACCAGCGAGCCTGAAACCGATAATAACAGGCCGGTCCGGGTTGGAGATGGCGTATCGTCGATCATCATCACCAGCAACGATCTGGCAGGCGCCTGGGCAGTGGATAATGCAGGGCGCGCATTATTGCCGACGGTTCCACCCGATCAGGTGCAACGAACCTATGCCTATCGGGTCGGGGTCAATTTGGTGATGTACACACTAACCGGCAATTACAAATCTGATCAGGTGCACATCCCGGCCCTGCTGGAAAGGTTGGGCCAATGATCTGGCAAATCAGTTTTGATCCGGCTTTTCCCGTCTGGTCGATTGTTCTGTTCGCCGCTGTTGCGCTCGCCGGTGCCTTGTTTGGGCTGTATAACCGGTTACGCGGTAGCTGGCTGCGCCTTGGTGCTGTTCTGGCGCTGGCGCTGGCATTGCTCAATCCAACCCTGTTGCAGGAAGAGCGCGAAAAACTGAAAAGTGTCGTCGCCTTGGTGATTGACCAGAGCGACAGCCAAAAGCTCGGCAATCGAAATGAGCAGACCAACAAAACCGCCGAGGCGGTTAAGAGCCTGCTGGCACGATTAAGCGGGTTTGAAGTTCGGGAAATTGTTGCCCAGAACAATCGGGATGTAGATCAGGAGGCATCAACTGCCCTGTTTGACGCCTTGCGCAAAGGATTGCAGGACGTGCCACCTGAACGCGTTGCGGGCAGCATTATGATCACTGATGGTCAGGTCCACGATATTCCAGCCGACGCCAAATCACTCGGCATAAAGGCACCTGTACATGCGCTGATTACCGGTAACGCTGGCGAATTCGATCGCCGGATAGTTATAAAACGCTCACCCCGGTTTGGTATTGTCGGTGAAAATCAGTCCATTCAGTTTCGGGTTGAGGATAGCAATATTCCAGACGGCCAGCCGATTGAGGTGCGAGTTCTGATAGACGGCGACTATTATACAAGCACGCTGGTTCGCGCGGGGACAACCAGTACATTTACCTTCAAGGTACCCCATGCCGGCAAGACGATCATCGAATTTGAAGCCGAAACGGTAAAAGGTGAGATTACCACGCTCAATAATCGAGCATTCTCGGTAATGGACGGCATCCGTGAAAATCTCCGCGTATTGCTGGTATCGGGCGCACCTCATTCGGGTGAACGGACCTGGCGTAATTTACTGAAATCTGATGCGTCGGTTGATCTGGTACATTTTACCATCCTGCGCCCGCCGGAAAAACAGGATGGTACGCCCATCAACCAGCTTTCGCTGATTGCATTTCCTACCCGCGAACTTTTTGTCGAAAAAATCGAGAGTTTTGATCTGATTATATTCGACCGTTACCAGCTTCGTGGTGTTTTGCCGGTGCTCTATTTCGACAATATCGCCCGATATGTCGAAAACGGCGGCGCCGTACTGATTGCGGCAGGCCCCGAATACGCCAACAATGAAAGCATATACCGAACGCCAATTGCACCGGTTTTGCCAGCCGTACCCAGCGGCAATATTCTTGAAGGACCGTTTTATCCAAGTGTTTCTGATGCCGGAAAAAAACACCCGGTAACACGGGGGCTGGAAGGCTCAGCCTCATCGCCACCCAAATGGAGCCGCTGGTACCGCTATATTGATGCTGCTGATACCACCGGCGATGTGATCATGAATGGTCCCGACAACAAACCTTTGTTGATCCTCGATCGCCCAGGCGACGGTCGTATTGCCATCATGTTGTCAGACCAGGTTTGGCTTTGGGCGAGAGGATTCGAAGGCGGCGGCCCCCATGTGTCATTGCTGCGACGACTGGGCCACTGGCTGATGAAAGAACCGCAGTTGGATGAGGAATCATTGACAACCAAGACCAATGGCAATCGGCTGACCATAACCCGCCAGACCATGGGGGATGACCCAGGGCCGTTGAGCATTCTTTTGCCTGATGGAACCTTAAACAAGGTTCCTTTGAAAAAATTTGATGAAGGTCTTTGGCGCACAACAATCAAGGCTGATTCTCCTGGCCTTTATCAACTTGCCAATGGCGATCTAAAAGCGCTTGCCCATGTCGGCCCGGCCAACCCGCGCGAATTTCAGGGTGTCATCAGCACGACAGAAAAACTGGCTCCACTGGCCAAGGCCACAAGAGGGCTTGTTACCCGGGTGGTCAATGATTCAGGAAATTTGGTCATTCCGCGGATTATTCCGGTTCAGGGTAGCAACTTTACAGCCGGTAGTGGCCTGCTCGGCCTTAAGACGACGAATGCCACCATTTTGAAAGGCATCACCCGCTTGCCGCTGTTCACGGGCTTTCTGGGCCTTGCCCTGTTACTTGCAGCACTTTCCGCCATGTGGGCGAGAGAAGGACGCTAAGAACGGATTGGCGCTTGTACACTGGCCACGCGGACGCCGCGGAAAAGCGCCGATTTGTAGTGAGCAAATTAATGCGAGAGTGATTCCATCAAATGGTGAAACACTCGTTGAGCGATATGATCGCTCAACTCATAATTCAGGCCCATGCACGAACCTCACCTTCAGCAGCTTTCAATGCGCCTTCGCTTAACTCGCAGGCCAGAACCCGCCCCGGATCCACCGGGCGGGGCATGATAATTTTGTCCGCTGATACCTGCTTGAATCCAAACGGTGCATAATAGGCAAGATCGCCAACCAGTAATATCAGATTGACATCCTCATCATGCTGAAAAGTTTTGGCCGCCTCGACCGCCTCCAGCATCAACCGCTTGCCAATCCCGCCATTTTTAAACGTCGGCAATACACAAAGCGGCCCCAATAAAAGTGCCGGTTTGTTGCCAATCCAGATGCGGGTCTGACGTACTGATCCAACAACCCGGTTTCCCTTCAATGCAACAAAGGACAGGCTTGCCTCGGGCAATACTCTCTCACGCAACTTGTAGGCCGCGCGGGCAAACATGCCGGGTCCAAAAACCTCACGGGTTATCTGGTCTATTTCATCAAAATGGCGGGGAAGTTCAGGCGCAATAGCGAGGGGATTTTCAGGCATGTTTTAGTCCGACGATCAGAAAATCAGTTCAGCCGCCGGATATGCAAACAGATTGAGGCAATCAAGACGACAGGAATTACACTCGAAATGAGCGCAAAAAATTTCCATCCAATCGTCGTCGCAAGAACATGTTTTTGCTTTCTGCATATATTGCAAATATCCGTTTATCACCAAAATCCGACAACGTCTACACCATGAACGGCTAGTATTCTTAAAGTTTGACTTGAGGTGGTTGAATCAGATTATTAACCGGGAGTTTTGAGATTGAGCTTCAAGTTCAACACCTTATCTGGGTTCCATGAATCAGACACTCAGTTTTTGGCGATCCAGAATTGTGACTTTCTTTCCCCTTGCAAAACCTCCCGCAATCTCGCACGGGTGCTTTCGGTCGTTCCATCGGGTAGGTTTTCGATATCAAAAAGGCCACACTCGGCAATTTCTTCGTTGGGCGCAGGCATGGCATCTTGAACCCAGTTCAGACACCTGAAAAGCACCACATGATCGTGGGTATAGATTTTGGGGTTGTAATAGATGTCAATAAGTTCCGGTTCTTCAGTCAGGCGAACATTGGCCTCTTCCAGCAATTCCCGTTTTATAGCAGCAGATGATGTTTCATCCTTGTCAACACCACCGCCCGGCAAATACCACCCCGCCACATAGGTGTGGCGAACCAGAATAATCTGATTGGCGGGGTTGATGACGATGGCGCGAACGCCAAGGGTCGTCCGGTTTTTTACAAGCGCAAAGGGGCCTGCCAAATGTCGCATCATGAATTGCTTAATTGACATCCGGCCTTGAGAGTCTTCCTAAGAGTAAAATCAATTCAGGCTGGACAGCCACAGTTCAATTGCTGATCTGTAATTGATCCAGACATACATTGTCCCAAGGCTCGATCCAAACCCAATCACAAACCAGATCAGGTTAAGCCAGACAGCTTTCTTTCGGCTGCGTTCTTTACCGATTGCAGTGGCTTCAGTCAGGCGTAAAGACGTCCATTCGCCTTCGAGAATTTGAGCCCGTTCGAGAACCCGCTCTGCCACATAATTTGATATTGCATCGGCCACAACAGCCAAGGTGTAGGATTCAGCCAACACAACTCGACCGGCTTTGGTATCCTTCAAAAACCTGTAAGTTCGCCTGTCATTGCCCATCGACACATGGGTGGTCATGTCAATCCAAAGCCGCGGAGGTTTGCCATTGGTCAGGGCAAATTCGAACTGGTCATTGTCATCGGGAAGTTCCTCGAACAACGGTCGTACTTCTTCTGCAAGAAGTTCAAGCCGCGCATGTTCTGCGTCTTTCATATCGACGATAACATCTTCGCGGCTCGCCTGCCGGTTTTTAACCTCACTGAGGGCTGCTGCCAAACTGCGTTTGCGCGCGAATGTTTCTTTAGCAGTGTCCAATCTGGTCGGACGATTATTGGTGCCGTCGCTCATGGCAAACTCCAAAACACAAATGCCACCCTGGATATCGGGCAATTTAACAGTTTATTAACAAATCCCGCCAGCAAAAGCACGTCAAATCGTGGCAACCGGCTAACCGTTACAAAACAAACCTGCATTGACCAGAAACCCGAGCCATGGTCACGATTGGCTAACTGGCATCCTTTTTGCGCTTTTTGTGCTTCTTATTCTGGACCGCCGACGCGCTATTTGTGTGCGCAGATGCGCCGGATTTAGCAGGTTTTGACCTTTTCGGTTTTTTTGGCTTACGTGGTTTTTTCTGCCAATCGGGTTTGTCTCCACTTTCTTTACCGGAGCGCTCAGTTGTTTCACGCCCGGGATTTTCTCCGAATTTTTGTTTGCCGGAAGGCCGGGATTGCCCGAATGGTTTTTTAGGCTTTCGCGGTTTTTTGTCTTTACGCCATTCACCGTCCGGTTTGTCGAACGTATCGGGTTTTTGTTTGAGCCTGGTCACCGAAACCGTTTTTTCAATACGCAAATCCGGTCCCAGGGAACCAAGAAACTGCTCAACGCTGTCCGGTTTCAACTCCACAATAGTGTTGTTTTGATTGATAATAATAGCACCAATGTCGCGTTTGGTGATTTTACCGGCACGACACAACATCGGGATCAGCCAACGCGGTTCAGCCGAATGTTTTCGCCCGATTGAGAGCGAAAACCATGCGCCGTTCTCAAAATCACCGGCGGTTCTGCTTTTCCTTTCGCTGGCGCCGTCAAACTTTCGGTCCGCTCGTTGATTGTCACGACGCTCGACCGGCGCATTGTCCATCAGTTCTTCAGGCGCCGAACGCGACGAACGATAGGCCCGGATGAATGCCGCAGCGACCTTTTCCGCCCCATGACTATCCAGAAGCTGGCGTGCAAATGCCATCTCGCCCTCATCAACCGGATTTTCAAATGCCGGATCTTCCAGAATTCGCTGATTGTCTTTTTCGTTCACTTCATCGGCGCCGGGTGGTTTTGCCCAGGTAGCCGAAATTTTGGCGTTTTGAAGCAATCGCTCAGTGCGTTTTCGCCAGTTATAGGGAACAATTAATGCGCTGACCCCCTTGCGGCCAGCTCTGCCGGTCCGTCCACTGCGGTGCAACAGACCTTCCGCATTTTTGGGAATATCCGCATGGATAACCAGCTCAAGATTGGGCAAATCAATACCGCGCGCGGCCACATCGGTTGCCACACAGACGCGCGCGCGGCCATCACGCATGGCCTGCAATGCGTGGCTGCGTTCGTTTTGACTAAGCTCACCTGACAGGGCAACAACTGAAAAACCCCGATTGCTGAATCGAGCTGTCATGTGATTGACTGTCGCCCGTGTACCGCAAAACACAATTGCATTTTTTGCTTCATAAAACCGCAGCAGATTGACGATCGCATTTTCCTTGTCAGCCGGCGCGATGGTCAAGGCTCGATATTCAATATCGAGGTGCTGCTTCATTTCTTCATTGGTTGAAACCCGCACTGCATCACGTTGGTAGCGCTTGGCCAGATTAGCTATCGCCTTTGGCACGGTGGCGGAAAACATCATGGTGCGGCGTTCAGGCGGCGAAGCTGCCAATATATATTCGAGATCATCGCGAAAACCCAAATCCAGCATTTCGTCTGCTTCATCAAGCACCACGACCTTCAATTCGTTGGTATTCAACGAACCACGCTCAATATGATCACGAAGCCTTCCCGGTGTTCCAACAACAATGTGGGTGCCGCGTTCAAGCGCCCGCCGTTCGGTGCGATAGTCCATTCCACCCACGCAGGAAGAAACCTGTGCACCGGTTGGCTCAAACAACCATTCAAGTTCACCTTTCACCTGCATGGCAAGTTCACGCGTCGGCGCAACCACCAGTGCCATAGGTGCAGCCGCTCTTTCCATGCGTTCAGCGCCTGAAAGCAGGTTCGGCGCAAATGCAATCCCAAATGCAACTGTTTTACCGGAGCCGGTCTGAGCCGACACCAGCAGGTCAGCTTCGCTCGGTTCAGGTGCCAGAATTGCCGTTTGCACCGATGTCAACTGTTCATAGCCGCGCTTGCTCAACGCCTTGCCAAGCGCCGGATGAACGCCCTCAAAATTAGTCATGTATTTTCTTTCTGAAAGCCGGATTGCCGATCGAATTGAAGCAAAATCTGCGTCAAAGGCAATTGCTGCAGATTGATGCAGCCATTTGGCAGGTTAAATTGTGTTGTAGCTGGCGTTATTGCATAAGTACAGAGGTGTTTGAATTTCGACTACCCGCAACAGCTGTTTTCGAAAATCAGGCGTATCACGGCATCCGGTTGTTCTTCTATAAGCATATGCCCGGTATCTGAAAAAACATGGGTTGCAATTTCACCTGGCAATTTATGCGCCTGCCTGGTTGGCAGGATATTGTCCTGGGTCCCCCACAATACTTTTATCGGTGCCCCGATATCAATCAATGGCCGCAAGGGGATGACCCCCTGTTTTGATCCGTCAAACAACAGGTTTGCGATTTTCTGCAAGGCCTTGTTGGCCCCTTCAGGTTTTCTTGCGATAATTTGTTGTTCAATAAAAGCATCTGATATCTCAGAATTAAATCCAAAAAACTGCGGCATTAGCAGCCTGAACTCCGCCCCGGTTTCAGCTTTGGCATAGGCCTGCAAGGTTCGAAAGTTGATCTCCGGCCCAAATCCTCCTGGCGCAAGTAAAGTGAGTGATGAAACTTTTTCCGGCGCAAACAGGCCGATAAGTGCAGCAACCGCACCCCCCATTGAAAATCCGACCAAATGCGCCTTGCTGATTTTACGTGCGTCCAGTTCGGCAATAATCGCCCGGGCGGCAATCTTGACTTCACCAAATTCGGGATAGTTCAGTGAACGACCGTGGCCCGGCAAGTCAAAAGCAAGCGTACGCCTTTGTTCGCCAATCTGATCTTGTATCAAGGCCCAGTTTGAGGCCAATCCGCCAAAGCCATGCAGAAAAACCACCGGCGAACCGGCCGCCTCCCCCTTTTCGATGCAAAATAGCCTCGAACCCGCAACAGTGTCCATTACAGATCACCGGCAAGAATACGGTTCGCGGCCGATACCAGCGCCTCAAGCGAGGCAACCACAATATTGCTGTTTATTCCGGCTCCAAACAGTTTGTTGCCGTTATATTCAACTTCCATATAACAAATGGCTGTCGCGTCCGAACCCCGTTTCAATGAATGTTCCGAATAATCCACCACTGAAAATTCGATATCAAGATAGTTGCAAAGGGCGTCTACAAACCCGTCAACCGGTCCTGTTCCCCGCCCGGAAATGGTTACTTCATTTTCCCCGTCCTTCAGCACCGCTTCAACAATCCGGCCGCCCGGTATTTCCGTATCCGGCAAAGTGGTGTGATTGACAAATTTCAGCCGTGCATCTTCCTGGGTGACATAGCGTTCCATGAAACGTTCATAAATACGCGAAGCCGAAATTTCTTTTCCTTCACTGTCGGTAATTTGCTGAACATCATTACGCATTTCGATCTGCAGGCTTCGTGGCAATTTTAGCCCGTAATCCGCCTCCATGATATAGGCAACACCACCCTTGCCGGATTGCGAATTTATGCGGATAATCGCCTCATAGGACCGCCCCACATGTTGAGGATCAATCGGCAGGTAAGGCACTTCCCACAGGCCGGTATTGGAATGTTCCAGCGCTTTCATGCCTTTGTTGATCGCGTCCTGATGAGAGCCGGAAAACGCCGTATATACCAGTTCACCAACATAGGGATGCCGTTCAGGTATTCGCAACTGGTTGCAATGTTCATAAACACCTTTCATGCGGTTGATGTCTGAAACATCGAGTTCAGGATCAACTCCCTGGGTCATCATGTTCAATGCCAGGGTGACCAGATCAACATTACCGGTTCGCTCACCATTGCCGAACAACGTGCCTTCAACCCGGTCCGCACCGGCAAGTAAGGCAAGTTCAGTTGCCGCAATTCCTGTGCCGCGGTCATTATGCGGGTGCAGTGAAAGCACTATAGAATCCCGCCTATCGAGATTTCGGCTCATCCATTCAATCTGGTCGGCATAGATATTCGGGGTCGACATCTCTACGGTCGCCGGCAGATTGAAGATGATTGGGTTTTCCGGCGTCGGCTGGATAATTTCGCGAACCGCATTGCAAATTTCAAGTGAAAACTCCAGTTCAGTTCCGGTAAAACTTTCTGGAGAATACTCAAAACGGTAATCACCGCCCGAGTCTGCTGCCATATCCGCAATCATTTTTGCCGCATCGGTGGCAATTTGCTTGATGCCTGCCTGATCTTTGCCAAACACAACCCGCCGTTGCAGCTCTGATGTTGAATTGTAAAAATGAACAATCGGCTTGTTCGCACCCTCAAGCGCTTCAAACGTTCGGGTAATCAGTTCCGGGCGACATTGTACCAATACCTGAAGCGACACGTCATCTGGCACAGAGCCTTTTTCGATACACCAGCGGGCAAAATCAAAATCGGTCTGCGATGCCGATGGAAACCCGATCTCAATTTCCTTGAAAGCCATATCGAGCAACAATGTAAACATTCTTGCCTTGCGTTCATGGCCCATGGGGTCAATCAGCGCCTGATTACCATCTCTAAGGTCAACCGAACACCACACCGGCGCCTTGGTTATGGTTTTGGTTGGCCATGTTCGGTCTGGCAAATCAACCTGCGGATAGGGGCGATAGTGTTTTGCGCTCTCCAGCATCATCGTGCTGTTCCTTCTTTTCGGCAACTTCCGAGCGCAACAGCGCGTCAGAAAATTTCCTGTAATTCTTAATCATAGGTGAATTGGGAAGCGTGACAATCAACTGATCATCGTTACGACCACCGGATGCTCCCTCTATCGAGTCCGGTGACCGCCCATAAGGTCGAGCAGGAGCGTGGTTAGTCCGAGCAGAGTTGCAGCGACGTTGGTCGCAATCGCATTCATGATTTTAGCAAACATCTGGCTCATAAGCCCATTGATACCGCACCAATTGACATCTGACAAGAACAGGCGGGCTATTTTTTCCATAACAATCAATGGCTCGTCTGGAATAATTCGAACAGTTAGAATTTTAGCGAATACCTTAGGCTCTACCTAGCTTTTTGCTGGTAAATTAGGAGTAATTAAGTTGGAGATGCAGAAAAAATGGCGGCTAAATATTATTACGGCACGAGCAGGAATGACACGCTCAGGGGCCGAAACAGTTCAGATATTACTGATCCCGATTTGATGTATGGCGGTGCCGGAAACGACAGGATTTCTGGTCGCAATGGTAATGACAGCCTGTATGGCGAGAGCGGTAATGACCGGTTAAACGGCGGCAACGGCGATGATATTCTTGATGGCGGCAGCGGAAACGATGATTTAAGAGGCGGTAACGGTAACGATATTCTAGACGGTGGCACCGGCGAAGACAAACTTTCCGGCGGCGACGGCGATGATTTGCTTTTGGCCGGTTATGATCTTGGCAACGGTGATAGCTTCAACGGTGGCAGAGGAAATGACACCTATCAGGTTATTGGCACAGCCGTTGAAAACTTCGCATTCAATATCGATCTGACCAAGGGTAGTGATCAATACAACAATTCCTACAAAAACATAGAAAACCTTACCGGTGGCAGACGCAACGACAGCCTGATTGGAGACAAGGCCGCCAATATCCTTGACGGGCAAGGCGGCGATGACAAGTTAATCGGCGGTGGCGGCAATGATACGCTTTATGGCCGCAACGGTAATGACAAAATGGATGGCGGACTAGGCGACGATGTCCTTGTCGGTGGTGTTGGAAATGATGAAATGCTGGGTGGTGCGGGGGCCGACAGACTGAACGGTCGCTCCGGAATAGATACCATTCGTGGTGGCGATGACGATGATCGAATAGACGGCGGCTCCAGCGGTGATTATCTTTATGGTGATGCCGGAAACGACGAGATAATCGGAGCCAGCGGCAATGATTTTATCGAGGGCGGTCTGGGGCAGGATGTAATATCCGGCGGCCTCGGACACGATTCAATTTCCGGTGGCAACGGCGATGATATTATTCGCGGCGACGGCGGAAATGACAAATTGTTTGGCGATGCCGGCAATGATACCATCCGGGCCGGATCAGGAAATGATGAACTTGATGGTGGTACCGGCAATGATACGCTGCTTGGCGAGTTGGGCCACGATACAATCCGCGGTGGCGACGGTGATGATATCATTCGCGGCGACGGCGGAAACGACAAACTGTTCGGCGATGCAGGCAAAGATACCATTCGCGCCGGATCTGGCAATGATGAACTTGATGGCGGCGCGGGCAACGATACGCTGCTTGGCGAGTTGGGCCACGATACAATCCGCGGCGGCGATGGCAACGATGTTATAAATGCCGGCGGCGGTAATGACATTGTCATGGGCGATGCCGGTAATGACCGGATATATGCCTCGTCCGGCAATGATACGGTCGACGGTGGTGCGGGCCGTGATGTGATCAAAGGTGGCCTTGGCCACGACAAGGTTTCAGGCGGAGCGGACAACGATACTGTTCTGGGCGAAGGCGGAAACGATGTTGTCAACGGTGATGACGGCGATGACCGTCTTGACGGCGGCTCCGGCAATGACGAACTCAATGGCGGCAATGGTGTTGATCTGATCACCGGCGGCGTTGGACACGACATCCTTCGCGGCGATGCCGGAAATGATCGGCTTTATGGACAAGGCGGTAATGATATTCTGGAAGGTGGCGCAGGCGACGATCTGCTGAACGGCAGCTCGGGAAATGACCAGCTGGCCGGTGGCCAGGGCAACGATATAATGAGCGGCGGCTATGGCACTGAAACCTATTCGTGGTTCAAATCAGATGTTGTCGGTTCAGGCACTCTTTCATGGACCGATACCATCACCGACTTTTCGGTGGTCGATATTCTCGATTTCAGTCAGCTTGGACTGACCGGCGGTGCAAGCGACGTATCACTTGATCAAACAGCTGCGGGAACCATGGTCTCAGCACTGCTTGACGGGGCAATGTATGATGTTGTGATGCTCGACAACCGCAGCAATATGGATATTAATGATCTGCTCAATGATGGTTTACTTCTGGTGTAGACCACAATTGTATCAAACAGTTACACCACAATAGCATCATCAGATCCAGATATCAGACATCCTATTGCATGCCAATTGTACGGTATATCAATAATTCAGTTTTGTATGTTTTAACTCGCAACATCAGCGTCTTGCCAGCAGCGCGACAACATTCTCGATCATCCGGTGGCCCGCTTCCCCGCCGAGCGTCATAATGCTTTCCGGGTGAAACTGAACCGCAGCAACCGGTTCGGACTTATGCTCAATTCCCATAATTATGCCGTCCTCGGTTTCAGCGGTGACAAAAAAATCTTTTGACAATGTGGCCGGGTCGGCAAAAATCGAGTGGTAGCGCCCCACCGTGACATCATTGCCAAGGCCTGAAAAAACCTTGCCGGGATCGTTGACCCGGATGCGGGAGGGCTTGCCATGAACCGGCACCGCCAATTGGCGCAACTCCCCGCCAAAACTTTCGGCTATCGCCTGCAAACCAAGGCAAACACCAAACAGCGCGATGCCCCGTTTTCGGGTTTTTGCAATTGTGTTTTTACAATCAAAATCTTCCGGTCGGCCCGGTCCCGGCGACAAAACAACAAGATCAGGCATTACCTGATCAAATACCTCATCACTTATGGGCGTGCGTACGGTTGTGACATCGGCTCCGGTCTGGCGAAAATAGTTGGCAAGTGTGTGGACGAACGAGTCCTCATGATCGACCAGTAATATTTTAATCCCCTGCCCCACATTGGCGCTCGTGCGGCTGTTTTGCCCCAGATTACTGGCCGAACTTCCGCGAATTGCAGCAATCATTGCCGAAGCTTTTAGTTCGGTCTCACGTTCTTCCTCTTCCGGATCGGAATCAAACAGCAATGTCGCACCGGCACGAACCTCGGCAATACCGTCCTTGATGCGTACTGTACGCAGGGTCAGCCCGGTATTCATATCGCCATTGAAATTGATGATGCCAACCGCACCGCCATACCAGGCACGCGGGCTTTTTTCGTTTTCTTCGATAAACCGCATCGCCCAAAGTTTAGGCGCTCCAGTAACGGTTACCGCCCAGGCATGGGACAAAAAACCGTCAAACGCATCCATATCTTCCAGTAACCGACCCTCAATATGGTCAACCGTGTGAATGAGCTTTGAATACATTTCGATTTGTCGACGCCCGATGACCTTCACCGATCCCGGCTCGCAAACCCGGCTTTTGTCGTTGCGGTCAACATCTGAACACATGGTCAATTCAGACTCGTCTTTTTTCGAGTTGAGCAGTTTTAATACCTGTTCTGAATCCGCAATCGGATCATCACCGCGCTTGATTGTACCCGAGATCGGGCATGTTTCGATCCGCCTTCCAGTCACCCGCACAAACATTTCAGGCGACGCGCCAACCAGATATTCATCGTTCCCAAGATTGAAAAAGAACGAATAGGGAGAAGGGTTTATCTGTTTTAAGCGCTTGGCGATTGCTGATGGATTGCCTTCGCACTTTTCATAAAAAACCTGCCCCGGAACTACCTCGAACAAATCGCCACGTTTGAATTTTTCCATAGCCCGGCGTACAAGGTCCGCATATTTTCCAGGCTCATGATCTCCGCGAACCGGGGTATTTTCGGCAGGAGAAAACGGCACATCCTGCCCTTCCCGTGGCAGGCCAGCGGTGCTTTTTCCCTCATATTCAAACTCATAC
>JALTNS010000214.1 GCA_027000565.1 Rhizobiaceae bacterium
GCCACCGCCTATTATCTGGCCAAGATTCACGGCATAACCAATGTTGCCCTGGTGGAAAAAGGTTGGCTTGGCTCCGGCAATATCGGGCGCAATACAACAATTGTTCGTTCCAATTATCTGTTGCCGGAAAATATCCGGTTTTATGAAAAAAGCATGCAGCTTTGGCGCACACTCTCGCACGAACTGAATTACAATGTGATGTTTTCGCCACGCGGGGTGCTTAACCTCGCCCATACACCGGGACAAATGGACGTGTATGCCGAACGCGGCAATGCTATGAGGTTGATGGGGGGTGATGCGGAACTGCTTGACCGTGATCAGGTCGCCCGGCTTAATCCCGGCCTTGATGTTTCCGGCAATGCCCGGTTTCCGGTAGAAGGTGGCCTGTTGCAGCCATCCGCCGGCTCTGCCCGCCATGATGCTGTTGCTTGGGGCTTTGCAAGGGGTGCTGACCAGCTTGGCGTCGATATTCTGGAAAACTGTGAGGTGACGGGGTTTTTACGCGAAGGAGACCGCATAGCCGGCGTTGAAACTTCGCGGGGTGAAATTCGCGCAACAAAAACCGGGGTTGCCGTTGCAGGCTCCACCTCGCGGGTTATGCGGCTTGCCGGCATCAATGCCCTGCCGATTGAAAGTCATGTTTTGCAGGCGTTTGTATCGGAATCACTTAAACCGGTAATTCCCAATGTGGTAACCTTTGGTGGCGGCCACCTTTACGCTTCCCAATCTGACAAGGGCGGGCTGGTTTTTGGCGGCTCGCTGGATGGTTACAATACCTATGCCCAGCGCGGCAACCTGCCGCTGGTTGAAGAGGTCATGAGCGAATTTCTCGCGATGTATCCGGGTTTTGCCCGGCTCAGGCTACTGCGGTCATGGGGCGGGGTAATGGATATGTCGATGGATGGCAGTCCGATCATTACCACCGGGCCGCTGGATGGCATGTATCTCAATGCCGGCTGGTGTTATGGCGGCTTCAAAGCCACACCCGCATCCGGCTGGTGTTTTGCCCATACCATTGCCAATGACAAACCACATGAAATCAACGCACCCTTTACGCTTGAACGCTTCAAGCAGGGCAAGCCGATTGATGAAAAAGGGGCCGGGCCAACCCCCGGTTATCATTAGGGTGGCGCGATGATAATCACATGCCCATGGTGCGGCCCGCGCGATCTTCGGGAGTTCACTTACCGCGGAGACGGGACCATCACCCGCCCTGATATTGATTCTGAAAATGTTGATCTGGCAGCCTCATTTGTGTTTGACCGTGAAAACCCGGCAGGAGATCATCTGGAAATCTGGCACCATGGTGGCGGCTGCCGGTCGCATGTTTTGGTTAAACGAAACACCTTGACCCACAAAATTATAACCTGCGGCCCACTTGGACCTTTTAGTAAAAATGGGGCAAAGGCATGAGCGGCTATCGCCTTGACAGAAGCGACAACGGGGGCCGTATCGACCGCTCGAAACACTTGAGCTTCACCTTTGATGGCCGCAGCTATTCGGGTTTTCAGGGCGATACACTGGCGTCCGCCTTGCTGGCCAATGGGGTGATGGTGCTTGGACGCTCGTTTAAATATCATCGCCCGCGCGGTCTTTATTCTGCCGGACCGGAAGAACCCAATGCGCTCGTTACCCTGCGCTCAGGCAACCGCAGCGAACCGAATATCCGGGCAACTGAAATTGAACTTTTTGACGGTCTTGAGGCAAAAAGCCAAAACTGCTGGCCTTCGCCAAAATTCGATCTGATGTCCATTAATCAGCTAGGTGGCAATGCGCTGGCGGCAGGGTTTTATTATAAAACATTCATGGGGCCGAAGATTGCGTTTAACCGCACCACCGAGGTCTGGTGGCAATTCGAAAAACTTATTCGCCGTGCTGCCGGACTTGGCGTGGCGCCGGTTGAAGCCGATCCGGATCATTACGAACGCATGCACGCTTGGTGCGATTTGCTGATTGTCGGATCAGGACCGGCAGGCCTGATTGCCGCTGAAATGGCTGCCAAGAGCGGCGCCAATGTCATTTTGTGTGAACAGCACCCCCTACTTGGTGGCTCGCTCAACGGAACGGGCGATACAATCAACAGCCTCGATGCGGAAGACTGGGCGAAATCTTGTATCGCCCGATTGCAGGCGTTTGACAATGTTCGAATTTTAACCCGCACCACCGTACAGGGCTATTTTGATGATAATATCTTGCAGGCAATTGAGCGGGTCGCTGACCACAAACCTGTGCCCGACCCCCATGAACCTCGACAGCGTTCGTGGATAATTTCCGCAAAATCCGTTGTGGTTGCCACCGGTGCCATCGAACGACCAATGGTATTTTCCGGTAACGACCGGCCAGGTATTATGCTTGCGGATTCGGCCCGTCGGCTGACCTGTGAGTTTGATGTTGTTCCGGGTAAAAATATTACAGTTTTCACCAACAATGATACCGCCTATCTGGCAGCGCGGGATATTGCAAAATGTGGCGGCAACATCAGCGCGATTTTTGACGTTCGGCCGGAAATTTCCGGCGAAGCGCGCGCTGTTGCGGCCCTGATTGGAGCCGAAATTCATCCAGGCACCGCAATCAGCCGAACCGGTGGCTGGCAAAGGCTTTCGGCTGTGCAGTATGGTAATTATGATTTTGACAAAAAGAGGGTCGCGCCACAGTCCCATCGTTATGAAACCGATTGCCTGCTGGTTTCGGGAGGCTGGTCGCCAGCCATCCATTTGACCAGCCAGTTTGGTGGCCAACCGGAATGGAGTGATGAATTGCAGGCTTTTTTGCCCGGCAAACCAACCCGTAACTGGCGTGGTGCCGGCGCAACGGTCGGCGCATTTGGGCTTGAAAATACCTTTATTTCAGCTGCCAAAGCCGCAGAAGCAGCGTTGGAAGATCTTGGCCTTGAAACCAAACCAGCGCTTATTCCTGAAATTGATGGTAATAATTTCAATCTTGCGCCCGCCGCCGTTTTCGAGATCAGGCGCGAAATCAAACGCGGCAAGAGTTTTGTCGACCTTCAGCATGATGTGACTGCAGAAGATGTGCGCCTTGCCCACCGGGAAGGCTTTGTCTCCGTTGAGCACCTCAAACGATACACCACCCTTGGCATGGCAACCGATCAGGGCAAAACCTCAAATGTTACCGGTCTCGCCATCATGGCCGATGCGCGTGGCGAAAAAATTCCCGATGTCGGGACTACCCGTTTTCGCCCGCCCTATACACCAGTGGCAATCGGTGCCATTGCCGGTGAATGTTTTGGTCATTTGAAGCCCTATCGATTAACCCCGATGAATGATTGGCATTGTGATCGTGGGGCAAATATGGTGGCAAATGGTCTGTGGATGCGCCCGGAATGTTATAATCTATCCGGTGAAACTGTGGAACAGGCAACCATTCGCGAGGCCAGAACCGTACGGTCTGGGGTTGGGCTGGTGGATGTATCAACACTTGGAAAAATTGACATTCAAGGCCCGGATGCGGCTGAGTTTCTCAACCGGGTCTATTCCAACGGCTTTGCCAAATTGCCAATTGGCAAGGCGCGTTACGGGTTGATGTTGCGTGAAGACGGTTTTTTGTTTGACGATGGTACCACATGGCGATTTTCCGAGCATCACTATATGATGACGACCACAACTGCCAATGCCGGGCCGGTGATGGCACATATGGAATATTACCTCGATGTGATATGGCCGGAATTGAAAGTGTCACTGGTATCGATCACCGATGAATGGGCCGGAATAGCACTGGCAGGGCCGAAATCGCGCGCGGTGCTTGAGACCTGTGTAACCGGAGTTGAAATGTCGAATGAAGCATTTCCATCTATGGGTGTTCGCGAAGGGACAATTGACAATATTCCGGTGAAGATCGCCCGGTTGTCGTTTTCAGGTGAAATGGCATTTGAAGTTTATTGTGGCGCCCACTACGGACAGGCGCTTTGGGATGGCTTGATGGAAGCAGGCAAACCATTTGATATTGTTCCATACGGGCTTGAGGCACTAACCACATTGAGGATTGAAAAGGGCCATGTGGCTGGACCTGAACTGAATGGGCGGACGACCGCGGATGACCTTGGACTTGGCCAAATGGTATCGCGCAAAAAGCCGTTTATCGGGTCAATTCTTGTTCAGCGTGATGCATTAATGGAAAATGGCCGAGAACAGCTTGTGGCGGTTAAATCCCTTGATGGACAAAAAATCCGGGGCGGTGGCCATGTCGTCGTTTCATCCGATTCCGCCAATCCTGGAGAAAGCCTCGGCCACATTACTTCGGCCTGTTATTCGCCGGAGCTTGAATGTTATATTGCTTTGGGCCTGTTAAAAAACGGTCGCAGCCGGATTGGAGAAAAACTCTATATCACCAGCCCATTGCGAGGCAGCCACAGCCCGGTTGAAATTATCAGCCCGCATATGGTTGATCCCAAAGGGGAGCGCATGCATGGCTGATCGAATTTCACCCCTGCAGGGCCTGCTGATCAAAGGCCGCTACGGCAAACACGCTGACATGGACATAGCGAGCGAGTTGGTAATTTCCCATCGTATGTGTACCAGCCTCGTGCAAGTCAATGCATGGCCGGATACTGACGGGAAAGTCAGAGCAACCTTACAAAGATCAACCGAGCTGAAACTCGTCGGCGGGTCCAAGTCTCCTGCCAACAAAGACTACACCATATTGCCGGTCGGACCAGGTCGATATTTGATCGAGGCTGAAATTGATGACCTCGAATTGCAGCTCCGCAAAAGGATTGTAAGTGATCAGGGGGCTGTCATTGGCCTTAGCCATGCCCGGATCGTTATCACCTTGTCGGGAGCAAAGGCTACATGGGTATTGTCAAAGGGGATTGCCGTTGATTTTTCACCCGGGGATTTTCCTCTATGTTCATGCGTTGCAACCAGCCATCATGATATCGGGCTCACCATACGCCGGACCGACGACGACAGGTTTGATATTTTTGTGTTTACTTCGCTTGCCCGTTCATTCTGGCAATGGCTGGAAAAGGCGGCTGGCGAAGTCGGTTATGAAATTGAGTAGATTGCACAGGAATTATTCATGGGTGACAAACCACTTGCCGGACTGAAAGTTGTTGAAATTGCATCGATTGGGCCGGGTCCGTTCACCGCCATGATGTTGGCTGATCACGGGGCTGATGTTATTCGCCTTGATCGCCCTGGTGGTGCCAATACCGGTGTTTCCCACTCGACCAAAGACCCGATGTTGCGGGGCCGGCGGCTGGTGGAACTCAACCTCAAACAAACTGATAATGTCGAACAGGCACTCAAGCTAATTGAGCAGGCGGATATCTTGATTGAAGGATACCGGCCGGGCGTGATGGAACGGCTTGGCCTCGGCCCTGACATATGTATGGCACGAAACAGGGCGCTGATTTATGGGCGCATGACCGGGTGGGGGCAGTCAGGACCGTTAAAACAAAGGGCTGGACATGATATCAATTATATTGCCCTGACCGGTGCGCTCGATGCCGTTGGCACAAAAGATTCAGGCCCTGTCCCGCCTTTGAATCTGATTGGCGATTTTGGTGGCGGCGGCATGCTTTTGGCTTTTGGCGTTATAAGCGCCGTGCTGAAAGCAAAGCTTTCCGGCGAAGGTTCTGTTGTTGATGCTGCGATGATTGATGGTGCAGCACTGTTGATGTGTATGCCGTTTGGTCTGAAAGCAGCCGGTTTATGGCCAGGTGGCCGGCAGGAAAACCTGCTCGATGGTGGCGCGCCGTTTTACGGCACCTACCGGACAAGTGATAATAAGTGGCTGGCACTGGGGGCAATTGAGCCACCATTTTGGGGCGAACTTTGCGAATTGCTGGAACTGGATGATGAACTCTTAAGCGGACGAATGTCTGCCAAAAACTGGCCACAGCTGAGAGCATTGTTCAGCAAAAAAATTGCCACAAAAACCCGTGATGAATGGATTGTTGTATTTGAAGGAACCGATGCCTGCGTTGCACCGGTGCTGTCGATGGATGAAGTGGTAACCGAGCCGCATATATTGGCGCGTGACATATTTCAAAATATCGACGGGATTGTTCAACCGGCACCCGCTCCGCGATATTCTAAGGCCAATCCTCACATCAATCCGGTTAATCTCGAACCTCATGATATCGGCAATCTAATCCGCGAATGGCAACAATGACGTGAATCAACCAATTGGCACGCCCTGTATTTCCCGCAACAGCTTGCGGTAAATTGCCCGGCCAAAATCAAGATAGTCATCAGCCGGCTCAACAAATGAATTGCCACCACCGATAACCCGGTTGCGCATGTAATATCGTAAATAGCCGACTTCATTCTGGATCGCCAGCGCATTGATGGTAATGCCCTCGCTAACGAGCCTGTCGCGCACCCGCTCTACCCGCTCGCCATTATTATTCTCGCCGTCCGCTACCACATCGATAATATTTCGACGACTTTTATACGGCGACGATCGCAAAAGCTGTTGACCGAATTTCAACACTCCGGAAATGGATGTTGACCCCTCAGACGTTCTTCTTGGAGTGCGGGCAATTTTCGCCGCCAGCAACTGCCCATCCAGCGTGGAGGCAACCCGTGTCCAGGGCACCACGATGATCTGGTTTTTTGGATTAGCCCATTGAACCACACTGACCGCAATGGCTCCATTTACACCGCCTCTTATGGCTTCTATGATTGTCGGGTCGATAAATGCGGCTGCCATGCCAGCCATTTGCAGGACGTATTCCTGTTCATCGACGCTGTAAGAACAATCAATGGCCAACACGATGTTAAGATCAACACTATTCGTTTGTTGCGCACTGGAGTGTTTGAAAAACCCTGCCAGCGCGACCAGGGAAATTGCAACGATCACCCCCGCATACTGGCTTAATTTCCACATTGATCAGGCCTGAGATAGTCCGCGCAATTTTTCCGAACGGCGGCGCAAAAGTTCTATCGTCGTCAATAGTACAATTGAAATGGCCACCAATATGGACGCCACTGCCAATATAGTCGGGCTGATCTGCTCACGAATGCCCGAGAACATTTGTCGTGGAATAGTTCGTTGTTCCACATCGGCAATAAATATCACAGCAACAACCTCATCCATCGAGGTGATGAAAGCAAATAGCGCGCCGGAAATCATGCCCGGTAATATCAGCGGCATGATGACTTTATAAAACGTGGTCCAGCCATTTGCGCCCATATTCTGTGAAGCGCGAATAAGTGAGCGGTCAAACCCCGAAAGGGTCGCGGTTACGGTGATAATCACAAATGGGATGCCCAGCGTGGTGTGGGCAAGAATTACACCGGTATAGGTTTTGGCCAGCCCAATGTCGGAATAGAAGAAAAACATGCCGGTTGCGGTTATCACCAACGGTACAATCATTGGCGAAATCAGCAAACTGGTGATGGCCGAACGATAGGGCATTTCAGGGCGCGAAAGACCGAGTGCGGCAAGTGTGCCCAGGCTGGTCGCCAGAACGGTTGCAACAAAAGCGATGAAAAAGGAGTTTCTGGTTGCAAGTATCCACTGGGCATTCTCCCACATATCCGACCACCATGCAGCGCCGGTCGCCAGCGGGTTTTGCATGCCGTTTGTCAAAATATCTTCATACCAGCGCAGGGAATAGGCCGCCGGATCGAAGTTGATCATGCCTTCAGTAAACGAAAAATAGGGTTCCGCATTAAATGACAGGGGAATAATGATCAGGATAGGCGATATCAAAAACACAAAGATCAATGTACAGATCGTCAAATAGACATATTGCCAGACCCGTTCTCCAATTGTCGCGTATGGCGGCAACTCATTCATAAAAAACATCGGCGTTCCAAACAGGAACACAAATCCAATAACCACCGACGCTGAACCAGTGAGCAAAAATACAATCAGGCATGCTGTGGCAAAAATCAGATGTTTCGGCTTGATTTTAGAACGGTCCATGTCTTTACCCGAAGCTCAGTTTGTCGATACCAACCAGCTTGTTGTAAAGCCAATAAAGCACCAATACGATAATCAGTAATATGGTGCCGAGGGCAGCGCCCAGGCTCCAGTTTAACGATTTTTGAATGTGGTAGGCAATCAGGTTTGATATCAGCAAACCATCTTCACCGCCAACCAGTGCCGGGGTGATGTAAAAACCGATTGCCAGAATAAACACCAACAGGGTTCCCGCAGCCAAGCCAGGAAGAGTTTGTGGTAAATATATGCGACGAAACGCGGTGAATGGTGTCGCGCCCATGGAACGCGCGGCCCGCATGTAACTTGGCGGAATGGTTTTCATAACCGAAAATAACGGCAGAATCATAAACGGCAGCAGAATATGCACCATAGCAATGATTGTACCGGTCTGGTTATAGATCATCTGCACCCGATTATCATCGCCAATGATGCCAATAAAAACCAGTATGTCATTGGCCATGCCTTCGGTTTGCAAAATAGCAATCCATGCGGTGGTTCGCACCAGTAATGAAGTCCAGAACGGCAACAATACAAGTATCATCAACATATTGGAGGTTCTGAGCGGCAGTGTGGAGAGCAGATATGAAACCGGATAGGCCAGCAGAATTGTGATAAAGGTGATGGTCGCAGACAGTCTCAGGGTTTTCCAGAAATTCGATACATAGATCTGGTAGAGTTCATCTGCTGCAACGATATCGCCTTTTTCATCATATTTGTAGTCCAGTGCCGCCAGATAAAAATAGGGGGTGATATCTTTGGTCACGCGCTTCAGCGCAATCCACAGCCCCGGATCATTCCATTTTTTATCTATCTTGATCAGGGCTTCCTTGTAGGGACCCTCAGTCACCTTGGACAGTTTTCGCGATGACTTGGTAAACAGGCTTCTGGTGCCTGGAATTTCATAGTTCACCCGTGTTGCGAGATTACCAACGGTCTTGCCGGTGATCCGGTTTTTGCGGGCCAGCTGCATGTCTTTTACAAAATCTTCAAACATCTGCTCGGTGGGCAGACCCTGTTCATCCCAGTCCTGGATGCTCACGGCAAAATTCGGTAAAACATTGGAGCCTGCCGCATTATAGACAGAGCGAAACAGCATTTGACCAATGGGAATAACAAAACTCACGACCAGAAAAATGATCAGTGGTGCCGTTAGCAGCAATGCACGCATTCGCGCACGTCTGGTGGTTATTGCCAGTTTTTGTTTCAGCGGCACACCGTCAGCAGTAAGCAGTTCGCCTGCTTCATTCATCTGATCTTTAAAGGCCACGTCTGTCATTGGTTCATTTCTGCCAATTATATTATTAACTTATTCGGAAAAGGACGGACGCGCGAACTGATCCGCGCGCCCCTGTTATAGAAGTGATTATTTGGCAAGCCAGGCGTTAAAACGTTCGTTCAGCTGATCCTGATTGTCTGCCCAGAATTCAAAATCGTTCTGCACGGCATTTTTCAGGTTAGCCGGTGCCGTTGGCATCTGCGGTCCCATATCAATGTCCTTGCCATTGAATTTTCCGACCAATGGTCCGGAAGATTTTCTGGCAGGTCCGTAGGAAATGTAAGATGCCTGCTTGGCCAATTGCTCCGTCGCAGTGGAGAATCTCAGGAAGTCCATTGCAAGTTCCTTGTTTTTGGAACCTTTTGGAATGGCCCAAAGGTCAAGGTCAAGAATCTGACCGTCCCAGACGATTTCAAATGGCTTGTCCTCATTGGCAACTGCATTGAAAATACGACCATTATAGGCGGTGGTCATAATCACTTCACCATCAGCCAAAAGCTGTGGTGGCTGTGCACCGGCTTCCCACCAGATAACACTGTCCTTGATGGTTGAAAGTTTGGCAAATGCCCGGTCAACACCCTCAGGTGTAGCCAGAACCTTGTAAACATCAGCAGCTGGAACGCCATCAGCGATCAATGCAAATTCAAGATTTGGTTTTGGACCCTTGCGCATACCGCGTTTTCCAGGGAACTTTTTCAGATCGAAAAAGTCGGCCATAGTGGTTGGGCCATTGGCAATTTTTGATTTATCGTAAGCAAAGATTGTTGACCAGACGATGTTGGCAACTGCACAATCATGCAAGGTGCCAGGAAGGAAATCTTCGGTTGCCGGTGTGCCATCCGGCGCTGGTGGCAGAGTTGAGGCGTCAATTGTTTCCAACAGGCCCTCATCACATGCACGCACAGCATCTGACAATTCAAGGTCAACAAGATCCCAAGTCACATTACCGGCTTCCACCTGGGCCTTGATCTCTGCGGTGCCGCCGGAATAGTCTTCCGACTTGATCGAATTGCCGGTCTTGGCAATCCATGGCTTATGATAGGCTTCCACCTGGGATTTGGTATAGGCACCACCCCAGGAAACGACGGTAATTTCACCGGCATTTGCTACTGCTGCTCCCAGCAAAAGGCCTGCGCCCAATACTGTCGAAGCTAAAAATTTTGTTATTTTCATAGTGTTCTCCGTTGTCTGTCTCATCGGTATTTACCGACCATTTTTTAAGAAGGGTTATGACCCGTTCCTAACTTACATCAGACCCTGCAGACCAATAGGGTCCGCCGATCCAAATACCCAAATTATGCATCAAGCGCCTTGCAGTCGCTCGAAGACCAGCCGACCTTGATGGTCTGGCCTTTTTTCAGATCGCGCTTTTCACCACGGTTACGAACCTTGGCAATAAATTCGTCATTACCGGCAACATTCATGCGCACACGGATGTGGTCACCAAGATAGATCAATTCCTCGATTTTGGCATCGAGAATATCGTCCATGTCGCTGGTGGGGTCGATTTCCACTCTTTCCGGCCTTAAAGACAGCAAGGTCCGGTCGCCGACAGCAGACACATTCACCTTGTCGGCCTCAAGCACTCCGCCATCATCCAGTTTAACGGTGCAGGTATCACCATTTATCTTTGTCACGGTGCCCGACAGCTTGTTGTTCTCACCAATAAACTGGGCAACAAACGCATTTTGTGGTCGTTCATACAAATCGTCCGGCGAGGACAATTGCTGGATCACACCATCATTAAACACCGCAATACGGTCTGACATGGTCAGTGCTTCTGACTGGTCGTGGGTGACATAAACAACCGTAACTCCGAGGTTTTCATGGATATGCTTGATTTCATATTGCATATGTTCACGAAGCTGTTTGTCCAACGCACCAAGCGGCTCGTCCATCAATACCAGTTCGGGTTCAAAAACCAGCGCCCTGGAAAGCGCGATACGTTGCTGTTGACCACCTGAAAGCTGGGCCGGGCGGCGATTGATGAAATCCCCCATCTGCACCATGTCAAGTGCCCGCTTGACTTGCTTTTCCGCGTCGGCCTTGTTCATTTTCCGCACTTCCAGTGGAAAGGCCAGATTTTCACCAATACTCATATGGGGAAAAAGAGCATAGTTTTGAAACACCATGCCAATGCCACGCTTGTGCGGCGGAATATGGTTGATCGATCTTCCGCCAATAAAAATTTCACCATTGGTTGCCGGCTCAAACCCGGCCAGCATCATCAAGCAGGTGGTTTTACCAGACCCCGATGGCCCAAGCATGGTGATAAATTCGCCCTGTGCAATGTCCAGATTGAGATCCTTGACCACAAGGATCTCACCGTCATAGCTTTTTTGAACGCGTTGGAAACTCACATAGGCGTCGTTTTGGCTGCCATCAGCAGACCCATTGTTTTGATTACCTGACAAATTCCATCCCTGTACTCAGCGGCATTTACTGCCGTCATTTTGTTGACTTACAACTTTTACTAAAGACACCATATTGCAGGCATTGCCGTCAATGGGTAAATGCAGCGAAATTCAATTCTGTTTGCGACATTGGGTGGATTATGGTGTCGCAATTTTTAATCTCAGCTGTTTTTGATAATATTGGTGTCTGGTCCAAAGGGAAATTTGGTAATATTTTCAACACCATGCTCTCCAATCACCAGGATGTCATGCTCACGATATCCTCCTGCTCCGGGTTGTTCATGTGGCACCATAATCATTGGCTCCATTGATACCACCATGCCGGGCTTAAGTACGGTTTCGACATCTTCACGTAGTTCCACACCGGCTTCACGGCCATAATAGTGCGACAAAACTCCGAATGAATGGCCATATCCAAAAGACCGATACTGCAATAAGTTGTGACTGCGATAGATTTCATTAAGCTCATGCGCAATATCGCAGCAACGCGCACCCGGCTTTATTAACGCCAGACCGGCACGGTGCACATCGCAGTTAATTTGCCACAATCGCAAATGTTCGTCGCTGGCATGATCACAAAACAAGGTGCGCTCGAGCGCCGTATAATACCCAAACATCATCGGAAAACAGTTAAGTGAGAGGATATCGCCTTTATCAATCACCTTATTGGTAACAGGATTATGGGCACCATCAGTGTTTATACCCGACTGGAACCACGTCCACGTATCCATCAACTCTACCTGTGGAAAAGATGAAGCGATTTCGCGGATCATCGCATTGGTTGACGCTATTGCCACCTCATGCTCGCCAATGCCCGCCTCAACCGCATCGACACAGGCTTGACCACCGATATCGGCAATTCGGGCACTTTCAGTTATCAGTGAAATTTCCTCTTTTGACTTGATGGTTCGCATCCACATCGAAGCTTGCGCCACGTCAACAAATTCGGCAGTGACAAATGTATCCTTGAGCTGGTCCAAATATTCCAGTGTCAAATGATCGAATTCAACGCCAATACGCAGTTTTGCCGATGAGGGTGAATGCCCGACTATTTGTTGCAGCGCTGTAAAAAAATTATCGCGCCGCCAGTCCGTATAGGTTGCGTTGTCGCCCCGGGTCATTCGCCAGGGCTGGCCGCCATCAATTCCGGCGGAAAGTGTGGTTGTCCGTTCGTGATCGATAACGCAAGCATATTTGCGACCGAAATAACAATAGGTGAAACCGGAATAATAGTTGACACAATGATAGCTTGTGAGAATTACACAATCGATTTCATTCTTCGCCATATGACCCCGCATGGCATTTTGCCGGCGAGCAATTTCACTGTCTGAAAATGGCGACCATGCCTTTTCACCATTATGCAATTGCATCATCTGCTGCAGGCCAGTTGCGGGATCGGTCAGATTATAGCGGGTCATTGGTGTGCATTTCTTACGGCTTGTGAAAATTTGTCCTAAGAAAAACCACAAAACAGTATTTGGTTTGCGCAATCCTGCGACATCAGGTGTCGTGATCAGGTTTGGTCTTCACCGCTATGCTTTTTTGATGAAAAATAAACCCAAGAAAATTCAGCAATATCTGCGCTGCCAAAAACGCCGTTGAACCCGTATGATCATAGTCAGGCGCCACTTCGACCAGATCAATGCCGACCACCTCACCGTGTCTGGCGAGGCCCTGCAACAATTCCAGCACATCATAATAATCAAAGCCACCATGGCTGGGGGTTCCGGTACCCGGCGCAATTGAAGGGTCAAACCCGTCTATATCAATGGTCACGTAATATCGCGCGCCTTGCGGAATTCGGGCCAGCACAACTTCGGCGCCAAGTTTTCTGATCTGGCGTACGGAGAGTATATCGCTGCCCATTTTGCGGGCATCCTCATAACCTTCCCTGGCAGTCGATGAAACATTGCGAATCCCCAGCTGGGTAAGGCCGGTAACATAGGGTTTTTCGGCCGCCCGGCGCATTGGATTTCCGTGACCAAACTTCACTCCATGGCGTTCGTCAACAAAATCAAGATGCGCATCAAACTGCACAATATGAATGGGCTCCTGATCACTGAACGCATTGATACAGGGAATATTGACCGAGTGATCACCACCCAGCACCACCGGCAGGGCCTGTGCTGCGAGTGCCTTTTTCACAGCCATTTCAATGTTTGCATGGCTTTTTAATGTGTCCGTGTGGACAATATCGGCATCACCCATATCTACAATGCGCACCGATGAGGGCAGATAGGTCACATCATCCTCGTGGTCATAGGCCCCGGCATGACCAAACGAAAAAAGCGTTGAGGCTTCACGAATGGCGCGAGGGCCAAAACGTGCACCGGCACGATACTGGGTGCCAAAATCGTAGGGCGCGCCAATAATCGCCACATCGGCATCTATTTTATCCCAGTCAAGGCAGGGCGGACGTTTACCAAATGTTGCATGACCGACAAAGGGTAAATCAAGTCGGCCCTTGTCGTAGTCGTTGTCAGCCATTTCCCGGTTCAACCTTTTCAACAATCTGTTCAATCGCTCCGAAAATCGAATGACCGTCATCATCATTCATTTCTATACGGATAGTATCGCCAAAACCGAGGTAAGGCGTTTCAGCCTCGCCGGAATTGATGGTTTCAATGGTGCGCAATTCCGCAATACAGGAATAACCGGCCCCGCCTTCGGGAACCGGTTTGCCCGGGCCACCATCCAGCTTGTTGGAGACCGTGCCGGAACCAATTATTGTGCCTGCAGACAATTTTCGGGTTTTTGCCGCATGGGCAACAAGGGTCGGAAAGTCAAACACCATATCGATACCGCCGTTGGCCTTGCCAAAGATTTCACCGTTCAGCTGCACCATCAGCGGCAAATGCAATTTACCGTCGCGCCAGGCATCTCCCAACTCGTCCGGGGTAACAGCCACTGGCGAAAATGCGGTCGGGCCTTTGGATTGCAAAAAGCCAAAACCCTTGGCCAATTCACCGGGGATCAACGCACGAAACGATACATCATTGATCAGAACAACAAGCCTGATTTTTTCAGCGGCCTGCTGCGACGTTGCACCCATCGGCACATCATCGACAATGACGCCGATTTCGCCTTCCATATCAATGCCCCAGTCCTCATTGAGAACAGGAATTCCATCACGTGCGCCGAGCATCGCATCGGCGGCACCCATATACATCAACGGATCGCTCCAGAATGTTTCGGGCAGTTCAGACCCGCGGGCCCGACGCATCAGTTCCACATGATTGACATAGGCCGAACCGTCAGCCCATTGGGCTGCTCGTGGCAAAGGGGCCATTGCATCATGCTCGTGAAAACGGTCTGACGGAACAGATCCCACCAGCAATCCGTGGGCGGCATTTTCAAGCCGTTGTTTTATATCGGACCAGTTATCCAGCGCGTTACGCAAGGTGGGGGCAATATGGGAAACATCAGTGAAACGCGTCAAATCCCTGGAAACCACGACCAAACTTCCATCCCGGCTTCCGTCATTCAATGTCGCAAGTTTCATCAATTACCCCTTGTTCATTTTGTTGCAATTGGCCCGGTTTCACCGTCGCCCGTCAAATTTCTTTTCCAATCCGCTCCAGCATTCAGGATAATCCTCTTGCAGAGTATCGAGTGTTGCGGCAAATTTTGTCAGATGTTGAGGAAAGCGCGTCTCAAACATAAAGGCAAGCGTATCGGTCAGTCTTTGTGGTTCAAGATTGGATTTTGTGGCTTTTTCGTAAGCCTCTGAATCAGGCCCGTGCGGCAACATGCAATTGTGCAAAGATACAGCCCCCGGCGCAAATCCTTCCGGTTTGGCATCATATTCACCCCTTATATTACCCATGAACTCTGACATGATGTTCATATGATACCAGGGTGGACGGAAAGTATTTTCCCCAACCAGCCAGCGCTCGGGGAAAATAACAAAATCGATATTTGCCGTACCCGGTGTTTCAGACGGTGCCGTAAGAACCGTAAAAATTGACGGGTCAGGATGATCGAAGCGGATAGCACCCACCGGTGAGAAGGTGTTCAGGTCATATTTGAACGGCGCATAATTGCCATGCCACGCAACCACGTCGAGTGGCGAGTGGTCGAGCTTGCACTGATAGAATTTACCGCACCATTTTACCATCAATTGGCATGGTCTTTCGCTGTCTTCGTAGGCGGCTTTCGGGGTTTTGAAGTCGCGCGGGTTGGCGAGACAATTGGCACCAATCGGGCCACGGTCTGGCAAAGTGAATTTACCACCATAGTTTTCGCACATATAACCGCGGGCCATTTCCGGCCCAGCCAATTCAACCCGAAACTTCATGCCGCGTGGGATGATGGCAATTTCACCAGGACCGATTTCCATTTTGCCAAGCTCGGTGAAAAACAACAGGCGCCCCAATTGTGGCACAACCAGCAATTCGCCATCAGCGCTGTAAAATACCTCGTCCACCATGTTTTCAGTAACAAAATAAAGATGCGCCGCCATGCCGGTCTGTGTGTTGACATCGCCCGCCGTGGTCATGGTTCGCATTCCGGTTACAAAGGTAAGTTTTTCTTCCGGTATTGGTACCGGTGACCAGCGCAGCTGCGAAATCGGCATATCATGATCATCAATATTGGGAGCAGACACCCAATATGGTATTTTGACAGGTTCAAATTTTGCCGAATGGGCGACACTCGGGCGCATGCGATAGAGCCAGGAACGTTCGTTTTCACCACGCGGGGCCGTGAAGGGTGATCCGGATAATTGCTCGGCATAGAGACCATAGGCGCAGTTTTGCGGCGAATTCTGCCCTTGTGGCAGGGCACCGGGCAGGGATTCGGTCTCAAAATCATTGCCAAAACCCGGCATATAATCGCTTGGCGAGTTTGAAAATCGTCCGCTCATGGGGTGTCCTTTAGTTTTTGCCGATTGCCAGAATTTGGTTTCTCGTGCAACTATCATAGATTGACCACCCGGTCTTACAAGAGGTTTTATCTGTCGATGTCACAGTTTGATTTACAGGGGTTTTTACCTTTCCGACTATCCAGGCTTGCCTATGAGGTTTCGCAACGGCTTGCCGAAACCTATTCGGACCGGTTTGATATTGATATTCCCGAGTGGCGAGTACTTGCAACCCTTGCAGCGCGCGCGCCGTGTACCGCACAGGCGATTGTCGCCAGCACAAGAACCCACAAATCAACCATCAGCCGGGCGGTTAACCGGTTAATCGAAAATGACTGGATTGAACGCATTCCTTCAAACGACGACAAGCGTGAACAACTGCTGCAGTTCTCAAAAGCCGGAAAGGCGAAATTTTCTCAATTGATGCCGCTGGTTCACGGTTTTGAAAACGATATCTATTCTCAATTGGACAAAGCGTCGATTGCTCAAGTGAACCGGAGCATTGACCAACTTGAGCAGGTTCTGGGGCTTGGCCATAAAAACGCTAAATAGAGGTCTGGCCCAATAGCGGCTCTTATTCCGGCAGTACAGCTGTTGCCTCAATCTCAACCCGGGCACGGGCTTCCATTAATGCGGTAACTTCAACCACACTCATGGCCGGAAAATTTTTGCCAAGCACCTTGCGATAGGCCCGGCCAAGGGCGGGCAGATTGGCCATGTACTCCCCCCGGTCGACAACAAACCAGGTGAGACGCACAAGATGCTGCGGTCCGGCTCCGGCCTCCGCCAGAACGGCGACGATATTGCGCAATGTCTGTTCAACCTGTTCGATAAAATCATCACTCTCGAACTGCTGGTCAGCATTCCAGCCAATTTGTCCACCGACAAAAATTGTCTTACCTTGTGCAACAATGCCATTGGCGTAACCACTGGCCTTTTTCCAGCCCTTTGGATGAAGCGCCTCATGCATAATGAATCTCCCCGTCCTCGTCCGATGCAATGAGATAGGCCTGCATTGGCTGACGCATGTCAGCGGGCCAGGATTTTGACTTGCCGTCAAGATTGGAAATATGAACGAGGGTTATGCTGCTCTCCAGCCGGGTTTCGCCACCACAATTCGCTGTGATTTGCAATTCTGCGCTGCTGCTGCCGATATGTTTTACCTGAAGCGCAAATTCCAGCACATCGCCCAACCTGCTGGGTGCCGGGAAAAATGTATCGGTTTTAAGGGTTGGAACACCCTCTTCACGCTGCATGTGCATCTCAGCAAAGGAAACGCCAATACCTTCTTCAAACCACTGTTCAACCACCGCATTGATCAATTCAAAATAGCGCGGGTAAAATACAATCCGGGCCGGATCGCAGTGTTGAAACATAATTTTCTGCATCGAAATATATGCGGGCATAATGTTCTTTCGGTTTATTGATCAAAGCGCGGTTCGTACC
>JALTNS010000215.1 GCA_027000565.1 Rhizobiaceae bacterium
CAGGTTTTTTGTTTCCTGAAAATTCGGGAAGTTTGAAAGTTTGGGTTCTCGAAGACTGCTTTGGGCCGGTAGCGGGAGCAGGTTTTTCGGTTTTATCTTTTTTTACAGTAGATTGAGGGCGTGCTGAATTACCTGTCCCGGGTTGATCTGGGGCAGCTTTCAGTTCAATTCGTCTAACGGGTTTTGTACCCGTGGGATTGGACATCGCACTCTACTGGGTTGGAAGGTTGAAGTGGGCGGCACCACTCATCCCGGGCAATACACGCTCGGGTCTTTGATCGAACACTCCTGTAATTTTTATGGTTTGACTGACTGCATCGATTTTTGCGCCGAGGCGTACAATTTTTGCCCCATAGGATTTCCCGGTTTCATCCACATCAAATGAAAACCCCGTTCCAATAGTCAACCATCTCAGCCACTTGGAAGGCACTATTAGATCAAGCTCAAGAATGCTGTCGTCAACAACTGTCAACAAAGGTTGATTGGCACTCGGCATTTCATACCTGTCCGCGTGAAGTTCAAGCACACGGCCATTGAAAGGTGCCTTGATCAGGCAGAATCTCAAAATTTGTTTCAGTGCATCAACCTGTGCTTTTGCAGATTGATAGTCAGCACTGGCTTCCGCTACTTCAAACGAACTGGCGGCATTACGTTGTTTCAATTTTTTTCGGTTGTTCAATATCAGTAACTGTTTGCCTTCAATAGCCATGGAACCGCGCAATTCAGCGTCATATTTTCCACAGTCAAACCGAACCAGCTTTGCCCCCTTGTTGAAGGTATCGCCCGCCTTTACGGGCAATTCGGTTATCGGAGCTGCAATTTCACTACTGAACGTTACTTCAGCATTGGGCATAACCACACCGCGGGCCGTCAACGCGTTCAGATCTTCAAGCTTGGCAACTCGATCACTCAACGACTGGGCAGCACCTGGCAGGCTGACAAGCAATTGCAGACCAACAAAAGCGATGATAACAGATGCTGGCTTGGAAAGACCATTCCGTTGCAACGCATCCCGTCTACAGGTCAACGTGTTGGCAAGGTCAAGATACAATTTTATGAAATTTGCCAAGGTTATCATTATCGTCCGCCAATGTTATTCCAAATCTAGTTGCCGGTGATTTGCCCTGACAGCCACTAGCATTCAAACTTGGAACTGATTTTGCGTCATCCGAAGTTCAACTTCCTACGCTACAGAATGCCCTGTCACCGTTAATTTTGTCTCAATTCCAAACCTTTGCTCTCAACATTGCCAATGGCTTTGAACCGGAATCTATCTGAGCCGGCTTCTTGATCGCGACCGGCTCTAGTCTGACCGGCTTTTTGATAGGTCGCTTTCTGGTATTGACATTGGAAACAACAGGTAGGGAATTGTCCGGCTTCTTTGCCACAGCAGTGAATTTCGCTTTGGCTTTCAATGGTGAGGGACGTGACACAACATTTTTAAGCGGTATTTTGCCGATAGAAACCTTCCCTGGATCATCATCTGTAAATTTCGGGTTGTTGCCAAATCGGGATTGATCCACCACTATTCGAGTTGAATTTTGCGGTGCAGACTTGGAGCCTTTCATCGCAATTTGAGGCTCTTTGTCCGTTCCATAACTCGATTCTCCCGATTTATACCTTTTATTTCGCTTTTGTTTGACCATAAGCGTGCCCGAGCGCGCGCCTCGCTCAATCCACATATTTTTAAGCGACGAAGAAATTGTTGTTAAATCATCACTGGCGATGGATTCGGCCGTGTAGGGGTCAAGCCCCATTGCCGAATATATATTTGCATAGGCATTTTGAAGGTCCGCATAAGCGACGTCTCTTTTTACCCTGCTGACCAGCGTATTCATTTCTTCTCGAATGAGGGTTTGTTCGCTAGCTTGATCAGCGGCCGCGGATTCTCTGATTTGCCTTAGAATTCCACTTTGAATTTTTAAATGCTTGGCTGCTGAAAAGTACAATTTTCGTGCATTGATGAACCGCGCCCTACTGACGTGCACTTGCGTCATTATTGCCATGGTGATGGCCAGCGCGCGGGTATCCAGCAATTGATCCTTTGCCTCAACAAGACGTTTTCGAGCCGGGTATTTAAATACATTCAAAAGGTTCCATGTGGCCTTGGCTCCCCAACTGACCCAATTGCTGTTTAGCAAAAATGTATCTGAATCTATATTACCGCCTGCAAATATATTCGCGGAAGGTAACAATTCCAGCAATGCTGCCTTTGCTTCTTTTTGATTGATCCGCCTGTTATATTGGACATCCCTGATCTCGGGTCTGTTCTCCATTGCCGTATAAACCATTTCATCAGCATTAAGCCGAAGTTGGGTGAGCCCGATTCTGAGATTGCCCGTTGCCAGCTTGTAGTTTTGCCCCGGAGCAATGTTCATCAGGGCTGACAACTGTGTTTTCGCCACAACTAAATCTGACTGCAATGTCTGAATTCGCTGTTGAATTTCAACAAGTTCCCTTTGATAGGTTAGAGCAGTTAAAGGTGAACTTACCCCGTCTTTTTGTAACGCTTCGGAATCTCTTATTGCCCGCCGCACTCTAACAACAAGCCGCTGCAATCCAACAATCAAGCGGTCAGCACTAATTGCCCGCCAATAGGCTGTCCTGACATTTTCAATTACCCGATTGATAATCTTGCGCCGACGTTCTTCGGCAATCAGAACCTTGTCCGCAGCCTGCTTGGCCCTCACATATGAAAGTCCAAAGTCAAGAATATTCCAGGATAGTGTAATATCGCCATTGAACCGTTCTTTATCAGAACGCAGCAATGCAGTTGTACCACCTGCGTCGTTATTGCGGCCAGTGTAGTTGGAATTGGCAACAAGCAGTGGCAACATTTCCAGTTTTGCGTTTTTGAATTGTCGACTTTCCAGTAGTTCGTTGTACAGCTCTACCCGGAAATCCAAATTGTATTTGATCGCCCGAGCCATGGCATCATACAATGTGACTGGTCGCAGGATCGGTTCCTGATTGGCTGTAACGCGCGCAAGATTATCATCTGCGAAGCTTGAAACTGCGGCAGAATCAAGCCGTTCCGGGAGAGCCACGCATGACGCCAGGAACAGTGACATAAATCCAATCGTTAATGCGTTTCGCACGAAATTCCCAAGTTAAAAACCACAAGTGTTAATCACACCTGCCAGATTTGTTAACTTTTGATGGTTTATGGTTAACGGGGCGTTAAATATCGCCGGATTTCACCTATTAATTCAAAGTGATCACGACAATATCCTACATTGCGAAAACGCATTGCAGTTCGTTAAAGCGCCCCATTGAAGCTCCTGACCACATCAACAAGGTCTCCGCCTCAGGGTCATTTATTTACTGTTTCGGTTGTTCAGTGAACTTCTCAGATTATCTGATGAAGATGATTCATCCCGGATTATAGTCCTGAGCTGATCAGAAAACGGAGCAGAAGACTTCTCCTCGGCATTCACTTTAAGTGGTTGAATTTCTCCGGTGGAAGAATCAATCGCTACGCTTCGACTGATGACATTTCCTGAATCCAGTTCAGCGGCAATTGTCAGCTCAAGATTTCGAACATCTGCAGGCCGCTCAACAATTATAAATCCATCCTTTGCCACCCTGATCCAATCTGGCAAAGGGGTTCCATTGGCCATATTCACAGAATATTTGGTAACTCTGCCGTCGGTTTCCGGATCCAGTGAATTATTGACATCAATATATAGGATGCGTTTGCGTACGTATGTCTCAATGATCAGTTTCGACCCATCATTCTGACCTTCCGCATTTTCTGCTTCTCCCGATACATTGAACTTAAGGGAATAGCCGGTAAGCCCTTCCACATCCCAATCCTCGCCCAAACTGGTCTCATAAGTTGAACTGGCGCTGTCTGCCAACAGTCTTTCTATTGCCAGAACTTGCTCTGTTACAGGATTGATTGAACCTCCTGGTGAAATAGCTTCTCTTAGCGAACTGATCCTGCGAATTGCATCAAGAACAATTCCATTCACTCCGCTAAGTGATTTTATTGTTCGCAGACCGGATATTTCCTCTGTTGCCGCTGTCACAATCGGATCTTCATTTTCCAGCAAGTTGTCTGAACCGTCGAATTCTGTACCTCGCCTTGCGGTATCCTGGACCAAATCATCATTCACGTCAGGTTTCTGCGAGCCAAAATCCGTAGATATATTATACTTGAACGATTGTTGAGTGGTCCCACCCTGCCCGTCATCTGCAACAACGGTGACATCGTATACTTTGTTTGCGGCCGCTCCGGCCGAAATTACACCCGAAATCACACCAGTTTTTTCATCAATTTCAAGCCCGTCTGGCAGACCGGTAGCAAAATACCTCAACTGGTCACGATCAAAGCCCCCATCAACAAAATTTTCTGACAGTTGTATGTTCACCACATCAAATACAGAACTCGTCTGATCTGATATTGTGGTTGATATTTCAGGGGCTGAATTTTCAGAATCAATGGTAATCTTGGCATCAGTTTTAATGCCGTCTCGATCTTCTGCAGATACCGTTATTTCAATTGGCGAATTTTGAGACGCATCAAATGGCACAATCCCAGACAATTCCCCGGTTACCAAATTCAGCGTAAGCCAGTCAGGTAAATCCTGTGCAGTGATGTTTAAAGTATCTCCATCCACATCGGCAAAAAGCCCCGTCACATCAATTTGAATTGTTTCCCCATCCTGAACGGAAATTTCCGGATTACTTATTGTTACAGGCAAGTCATTTACTGGAACTACATTCACTGCAATCGTTATTTCATGGGTTTCCCCCAACGGGTCTCTGACTACCACAGTAAAGACATCCAGTCCGTTGTAGTTTTGATTTGGTGTGTAAGTGTAAGCTCCATTTGCATCTACAGTCAGATTACCATTTACCGGGCCTATCCCTTCTTTGAAGACCAATTCGGATGTCAAATTATCCACATCTTGTGCTGTTACAAGTCCACTTACAGCCGTATCTTCCGGTGTTGATACATTTTCCGCAACCGCAACAGGTCCGTCATTAACCGCCACAACCGTAACCGTAACCGTGCCCGTATCCGTGCCGCCATTGCCATCCGAGACAACATAGCTGATCGTATCAATGCCATTGAAGTTCAAATCAGGCGTATA
>JALTNS010000216.1:0-7685 GCA_027000565.1 Rhizobiaceae bacterium
TTCGATTGGCAGAAGGAACGGCTGGTCAATAGGACGCTCAGGCTGTGGAATGTAAGTATCAACAGCTTCCATCAGTTCACGAATTGAATTTTCGCCAATTTCAGGCTCACGCCCTTCCAGGGCAGCGAGGGCAGAACCCTTGATAATTGGAATATCATCACCCGGGAACTCATAATCGCTCAAAAGTTCGCGAACTTCCATTTCAACAAGTTCCAGAAGCTCTTCATCATCAACCTGGTCAACCTTGTTGAGATAAACAACCAGAGCCGGAACACCAACCTGACGAGCAAGAAGAATGTGCTCGCGAGTTTGAGGCATTGGACCATCGGCAGCCGAACAAACCAGAATACCACCGTCCATCTGGGCCGCACCGGTGATCATGTTTTTCACATAGTCAGCATGGCCCGGGCAATCAACGTGGGCATAGTGGCGATTTTCGGTTTCATACTCAACGTGAGCCGTTGAAATGGTAATGCCGCGGGCTTTTTCTTCCGGCGCGCCATCAATTTCATCATAGGCTTTAAAATCACCATAGTACTTGGTGATCGCTGCGGTCAGTGTAGTTTTACCATGATCAACATGGCCAATAGTGCCGATGTTGCAATGCGGTTTATTACGTTCAAACTTTTCTTTTGCCATTTTGGCTCTCCATCATTCGCAAAGTCTTAGGCGACAGTGTTGGTAATCTCAATTTTACGCGTATTTTTCGATTACTTCATCAGCAACTGCCTGGGGCACCTGCTCATAGTGATCAAAGGTCATTGTGTACTGGGCACGCCCCTGGCTCATCGAGCGAAGGTTGTTTACATAACCAAACATATTGGCAAGTGGCACCATTGCATTGACAATCTGGTCGATACCACGAACTTCAGTTCCTGCGATCTGACCGCGGCGCGAGTTCAAATCACCGATAACGTCGCCCATGTAATCTTCAGGCGTCACAACTTCAACCTTCATAATGGGCTCAAGAAGTTTGGCACCGGCCTCCTTCGCACCCTGTCGAAATGCAGCACGTGCAGCTATCTCAAAGGCCAGAACGGAGGAATCCACATCATGGTATGCACCATCATAAAGCGTGGCTTTCACACCCAGCATCGGGAAACCGGCAACAGGACCTGAATCCATGACCGACTTAATACCCTTCTCAACACCCGGAATATACTCCTTCGGTACGTTACCGCCAACAATCTTGCTGACAAACTCAAAATCATCACCGTCATTAGGCTCAAAGATGATCTTGACACGGGCAAACTGACCAGAACCACCGGACTGTTTTTTGTGTGTGTAATCAATATCAGCTTCACGGGTAATGGTTTCGCGGTAAGCAACCTGCGGCGCGCCAATATTGGCCTCAACCTTAAACTCGCGCTTCATCCGGTCAACCAGAATATCAAGGTGCAATTCACCCATACCGGCAATAATGGTCTGCCCCGATTCCTCGTCAGACTTGACCCGGAACGAAGGATCCTCTGCAGCAAGGCGATTGAGCGCAATGCCCATTTTTTCCTGGTCGACCTTGGTTTTAGGTTCAATTGCGATTTCAATAACCGGATCCGGGAATTCCATGCGCTCGAGAATAACCGGCTTCAAAGGATCACAAAGCGTATCGCCGGTAGTGGTTTCCTTAAGACCGGCAATAGCAACAATATCACCCGCAAAGGCCTCTTTAATATCTTCACGTGAATTCGAATGCATCTCCAGCATACGACCAACACGTTCTTTTTTGCCCTTGACCGAATTCAATACAGATGTTCCGGTTTCCAATTTACCGGAATAGATGCGGCAAAAGGTAAGCGACCCAACAAACGGATCGTTCATAATCTTGAAGGCAAGAATGGAAAGAGGTTCACCGTCAGACGACTTACGATCAGTCTCACTGTCGTCCTTGGGGTCGATACCCTTGATCGCCGGCACATCGATCGGACTTGGCAAATAGTCAACCACAGCATCAAGAAGCGGCTGTACACCTTTGTTTTTAAAAGCTGTACCACAAAGAATTGGGAAGAACTGAACGGCAATCGTGCCCTTGCGAATAAGCTCACGAAGCTTGTCGTTATCTGGCAATTCCCCCTCCAGATAAGCTTCCATTGCCTCATCGTCAGCTTCAACCGCACCTTCAATCAGCAATTCGCGATATTCTTCGGCTTTTTCCTGAAGGTCAGCGGGGATGTCAACCACATCCCATTCGGCTCCCAGGTTTTCCGATTTCCACACCAGCGCCTTCATTTCAATCAGATCAATCACACCGGCAAAATCGTTCTCAGCACCGATTGGCAACTGCACAACCAGCGGGATAGCGCCAAGACGCTCTTTGATCATATCAACGGAGCGATAGAAATCAGCGCCGATTTTATCCATCTTGTTGATGAAAACCATACGAGGCACATTGTAACGGTTAGCCTGACGCCATACGGTTTCCGTCTGCGGCTCAACACCGGCATTGGCATCCAACAGCGCAATCGCGCCATCGAGCACCCGCAAAGAACGCTCAACTTCAATGGTGAAATCCACGTGACCCGGAGTATCAATAATATTGAAGCGGCGGGTCTTGCCATCACGGCCAGCCCAAAATGTCGTGGTTGCAGCAGATGTGATTGTAATACCACGCTCCTGCTCCTGCTCCATCCAGTCCATGGTTGCAGCACCATCGTGCACTTCGCCGATTTTGTGGCTCTTGCCGGTATAGTAAAGAATACGCTCGGTTGTCGTCGTTTTGCCGGCATCAATGTGAGCCATGATGCCAAAATTGCGATAATCTTCGAGTTTATATGCGCGTGCCATGATCTTGTCTTCCGACCCTTTGGTCAAATCTGAATTGTGTTACCAGCGATAATGCGAGAATGCCTTATTGGCATCCGCCATCCGGTGAGTGTCTTCGCGCTTCTTGACAGCCGCTCCACGGCTGTTTGAAGCATCGAGAATTTCTCCTGACAGACGCTCAATCATGGTCGTTTCATTGCGGCCGCGGGCAGCTGAAATCACCCAGCGAATAGCCAATGCCTGACGACGCTCGGCCCGCACTTCAACCGGCACCTGATAGGTCGCACCACCAACGCGACGCGAACGAACCTCCAAAGAAGGCATGACGTTTTCGAGCGCCAGATGAAACAACGGAACCGGGTCTTTTTTGGCCTTGTCTTCAACAATATCCAAAGCACCATAAACAATGCGCTCGGCGACTGATTTTTTTCCGTCCAACATGATGGAGTTCATAAATTTCGACAATACCAGATCACCATATTTGGGATCCGGATTGATTTCGCGTTTTTCTGCGCGGTGACGACGTGACATTAGATAAATCTCTCTTCTTGGCGCTTACTTGGGACGCTTGGCGCCATATTTCGAACGACGTTGTCTGCGGTCTTTGACACCCTGGGTATCAAGCACACCACGAATTACGTGGTAGCGAACACCAGGAAGGTCTTTCACACGACCGCCACGGATCATAACAACCGAGTGCTCCTGCAGGTTATGCCCCTCACCCGGGATATAGCCGATGACTTCAAAGCCATTGGTCAAACGGATCTTCGCAACCTTGCGCAGAGCCGAGTTCGGCTTCTTTGGTGTGGTCGTATATACGCGTGTGCAAACACCACGTTTTTGCGGACAAGCCTCCATTGCTGGCACCTTGTTGCGCTTGACTGGCGCCTTGCGCGGCTTGCGAACCAATTGGTTGATGGTTGGCATAAACTACAAACCTCTTTCCGAGCGCCTGACACGGGTTGCGACCAGTGTACAGACCAAATTCAATTGTGACGCCACAAAATCAATGCCAAAGACACGTATTTGCAACGTCCATGCACGAAAGGCCCCATCCCACAACCAATTTCCTTGCGGAGGGAACCTTGTTAAACGCAGAGGACCGGAAACCCAGTCGTGCTTCAAATCTTTCAATTCTTTAAAACCTGACCTTGTTTGAGCATCTTTTTCCAGAGCATGGCGCTCCGGATGCAAATAGGCTCACATCGGTCCTGATGCGCGGTATCTACTGCGTTGATTCTAAATCGTCAACCCCCGAAGATGTAGAAATATGATTCAATATCCCAATTATCGTCGCAGGAAAGACAATAGCAACCAGAGCTGCCGGATTTCAGTATCGCTGCCCTTTGGAAATTTATGAAGGTAATGGCGCATTAAAGAATAAGTGGCTATACTTCCCTATGAGAAAATTAGGCGGAAATGAGAGCCCCGGTGAACATATAGCCGACGGTGTGGTCCATGTGTTCGGGGTTGTCGGCAGCCTGATTGCGGCTGGAATGCTGTTATTTTATGCAGATTCTCAAATTTCCAATCATTCCATCCCTCCCCTGATCGTTTACAGCATTGGTTTGATCGCAACATTTGTATTTTCTGCCGCCTACAACATGACCCTGCATCCCGGCGCCAAGGCGATATTTCAGCGGCTTGACCACGCAGCAATATTCATCATGATTGCCGGCACCTATACACCGCTGGCGCTGATCGGCATCGGCGGCAAGTGGGGTGATTTTCTGGCAGTCACCGTCTGGGGAATCGCCGTGGTTGGTGTATTTTTCAAACTGTTTTACTGCGAGCAGATGCGGCGGGTATCACTTTACCTCTATCTTGCCCAGGGATGGCTGGCACTTGCAGCGATAAAACCGATTTACGAATCACTTTCGCTCTATTCGTTTTTCCTGATCGGCGCTGGTGGATTGATCTACACTGCCGGTGTTGTGTTTTATCGCCGCGATGACTGGCGCTACAACAGGGCAATCTGGCACTCATTTGTTCTGGCAGCCGCTTCAATTCACTATCTTGCCATTCTTGATATCGCAAATATCTCAAATATCGCCTGATTATTTGCGCGGGCGGCCAACAATGTCTTCCAGCATTGCATAGTCATCCTCGCGAAAATTCTGAATGATGGTTGCTGACAAGTCACTCCCGATTCCCATTGAACCCATCACAATGGTACCAAGTTGCAAACTGGCTTCTGCGGTTTCTGGAACAGTTGCCGTGGCACCATTGGTTTCAAGAAGGTGCAGATGTTTCATATCACGGGCACGCACAAATATCTGTGCCGAAGGATAATGCCTGCGCAACTCGGCAACCAGCGCATTGACGGTGCCTACATCATCGAGAGTAACGACAATCGAGGCAGCATCACCGGCACCGGCTGCATCGAGCAGTTTTACCTGGCTGGCATCGCCAAAATATACCGGCATTCCGCGGTGTCGACATTCTTTGACCCGCGAGTTATCCATATCAATTGCCACATAAGACAGGCCGCCCTCAGTCAGCACCTTGGCAATGGTCTGGCCCACCCGGCCAAAACCGGCAATCAATACATGGTTGCCAATCCCCTTATAGTCTATTTCAAGCTCGCTTTTATCCAAATCCTGCTCTTTTGTCCGTCGGCTGGGCCACCAGCTGCCAAGCTGTACCAGCGCCGGGGTGGCAACCATGCTAAGCACAATGATTGCCAACAACATTTGAACCGTTTCCATGGCAAGGAGATTGAGAGCGCCGGCAGCGCCAACGATAACAAAACCAAATTCTCCGCCTTGCGAAAGCGCAAGCCCTACCCTCATGGCTACACACGCAGGAATTTTAAACAACCGGCACAATATCGCAATAATTACTGATTTGCCCACCAGCAACAACACCACAAACATGGCAATGATCCAAAGCCTCGGAATAATGAATTCAACATTGATGGTCATGCCAATAGTGATGAAAAACAGCCCGAGCAATAGCCCTCTGAACGGCTTGATATCTGCTTCCACCTGATGGCGATATTCTGTTCCTGCCAGCAACAGCCCCGCCAAAAATGCCCCAAGTGCCATAGAAAGACCCGACAGTGACAACAGCCAACCCATTCCCAATACGGCAAGCAAAGTCATGGCGACAAAAAGTTCGGAACTTCTGGCTTCAGCAATGATTTTGAACAACGGCCGCAAGATCAGCCTGCCCGCCCATATTGCCACAAGCAGAGCTACAACAGACTGCAGCAGAGCGATGGAAAAATCAGTTAAGAATGAAGCCCCCTGACGGGAAAATGTAGTCACCATCATCAGCAACGGGACCACCGCGAGATCTTGCATGAGCAATATTGCAAACGAGGCCTGCCCAAATTCGGTTGTCCGTTCGCCTCGCTCGTTGAGCAATTGGAGAACAAAGGCCGTTGATGACAACGACAGCGCACCGCCAACAATAACCGCCGCCTCGGTTTCAAGTCCCATTCCGTAGGCAACGGCAGAAACCGCAATCCCGACGATTACAATCTGCGCCATGCCAAGTCCAAAAACGTGGCGCCCCATCGCAAGCAATCGCTCAACCGACAGATCAAGACCAATCATAAAAAGAAGAAAGACGACGCCAAACTCCGCGAGCGCCCGGGCACTTTCAGTATCACTGATGATCGAAAGGCCGAATGGGCCAATCAGAACCCCGGCGGCGAGATAACCCAAAATCGGGCTGGTACGAAACCGCTGAAACAGAGGAACAACAACAACCGCTACCAGCAGAAACACCAAAACGTCGGTTAATATTCCCGAATGTTCCAATTCAGCACTCCTGTATGCGAGCAACCATCGTCATAAAGCAGATCACTTATGCTCTGAATTCAAAGATATACACTGTTTATCCAAGGCCAAGAAATGACAATTGCATTGTTAAAAAAAAGGCCACCTCGATTGAGGCGGCCTTTTGAGCTTTATTTGCAGAATCAAGCCTATTCGGCAGCCTCACCTTCGGTTGGCGTGTCAGCCGCTTCCTGCTGGCTCATATCGGCCAACAGTGCATCGGCGCGGGCTGCTTCCTGTGTCTTGCGGCGTTCATCGATGATCAGATCATCACGCGCATTGGCAATACGGCGAACCTGACTCATCACCCCGCCGGTTCCGGCCGGGATCAAACGACCAACAATGACGTTTTCTTTCAAACCTTCCAGCGTATCGGACTTGCCGGCAACTGCCGCCTCGGTCAACACACGGGTTGTTTCCTGGAATGAAGCCGCTGAGATAAATGAACGGGTCTGCAGACTTGCCTTGGTAATGCCCAGCAGAACCGGCACGCCAACAGCAGGCTTGCGCCCTTCTTCGATGAGCTTTTCGTTCATGATTTCCATCTCGATACGATCCATCTGTTCACCACGAACAAGCCCGGATTCACCCGCATCGGTCAGTTCAACTTTCTGCAGCATCTGGCGAACAATCACCTCAATGTGCTTGTCGTTGATGCCAACACCCTGCAAGCGATAGACTTCCTGGATCTCGTTAACGAGGTAAGAAGCAAGCGCTTCGACGCCCTTGATGGCCAGAATGTCGTGTGGCGCAGGGTTGCCGTCGAGAATATATTCGCCCTGTTCAATCGGGTCGCCATCCTGCCAATGGAACGGTTTACCCTTTGGAATAAGGTATTCAACCGGCTCCTGTGTACTGTCCTCGGGCTCAATCGAGATGCGACGTTTGTTCTTGTAATCGCGACCAAAACGAATGGTTCCATCAATTTCAGCAATAACTGCACAATCCTTTGGACGACGGGCTTCAAACAGTTCCGCCACCCGCGGCAGACCACCGGTAATGTCCTTGGTTTTCGCTGATTCCATCGGAATACGCGCCAACACGTCACCCGCGCGAACTTCTTCACCATCTTCACGATTCATAATCGCACCTGGTGACAGGAAGTAACGTGCGGGAACATTGGTACGCGCAATAATAATA
>JALTNS010000216.1:7695-15666 GCA_027000565.1 Rhizobiaceae bacterium
ACAAAATTGCATCCACCGAAAGCTGGAAGCGGGCATCGCCGCCCTGCGCCTGCTTGGCGACATTGCCCTTTTTGTCTTTAATCACCATCGCAGGTTTAAGATCGCCACCACGCGGATGCGCCCGCCAGTCAATTACCATACGTTTGGTGATACCGGTGGATTCATCCGCAGATTCCACAACCGAAACACCTTCCACAAGGTCTTCATATTCAACTGTACCGGCAACAGAGGTCAAAATTGGCCGTGTATAAGGATCCCATTCCGCGATCCGCTGGCCCTGCTTGACGTCATCGCCCTCATCCACATGAATGCGCGAACCATAAGATACGCGGTGAACCGCGCGTTCCTGACCCTGATCATCGATAATCAATATCGACATATTACGGCCCATGACCATCAACCGGCCATCGGAATCGCGTACCACATTGCGGTTGCGAATGGCGATTTTACCTTCGTAAGCCGCCTCAATGAACGATGAGTCCACCACCTGCGCCGTACCACCAATATGGAATGTTCGCATGGTCAGCTGGGTGCCAGGTTCACCAATCGACTGGGCTGCAATAACGCCAACAGCCTCGCCAAGATTGACCGGCGTTCCGCGGGCAAGGTCGCGACCATAACAGGTGCCACATATGCCAGTGCGGGTTTCGCAGGTCAGCGCCGAACGGATTTTCACCTGCTGGATACCGGCTGCGTCAATAGCCTCCACATGCTCATTTTCAATCGATTCACCGGAGTTGACAATCACTTCACCGGTTTCAGGATGAACAACATCACCAGCTGCCGCACGGCCAACAATACGCTGACCAAGAGAAGCCACAACCTGACCGGCATCAACAATCGCCTGCATGGTAAGGCCATTTTCGGTGCCGCAATCAACAACATTAATAATGCAATCCTGCGCAACATCAACCAAACGGCGGGTCAAATAACCGGAGTTTGCGGTTTTCAAAGCCGTATCGGCAAGACCTTTACGCGCACCATGGGTGGAGTTGAAATACTCCATCACGGTCAGGCCTTCCTTAAAGTTCGAAATGATCGGAGTTTCGATAATTTCGCCCGAAGGTTTCGCCATCAGCCCACGCATACCCGCAAGCTGCTTCATTTGTGCTGGAGAACCACGGGCACCGGAACGCGACATCATATAGATCGAGTTCATCTGCTTCTGGCGACCGTCTTCGTCAACCTGAACGGCACGAATGCCTTTCATCATTTCATCAGCAACCTTGTCACCACACTTGGCCCAGGCATCAACAACCTTGTTGTATTTTTCACCCTGGGTAATCAAACCGTCATTGAACTGCTGTTCAAATTCCTTGGCCTGCGCCTGGGTATCATCAATCATGCCGGCCTTGGTTTCCGGAATAACCATGTCGTCCATACCGAACGAAATACCGGCTTTACAGGCATGACTGAATCCAAGCTGCATAATCTGGTCACAGAATATAACCGTTTCTTTCTGTCCACAATTCCGATAAACCCTGTCGATCATCGCAGAGATGTTCTTTTTGGTCATTTCAGTGTTGCAGACATCAAACGGCACATTGGCATTGCGCGGCAATAGCTCACCCATGATCATCCGGCCAGGCGTGGTTTCATGCAGTTCCCAAACGGGATTGCCTTCTTGATCCACAGTTTTGTAACGGCCCTTGATCTTGGTGTGCAGGGTCACGACCTTGTTTTCAATAGCGTGATGCAATTCACCCATATCAGCAAAGACCATGCCTTCGCCCGGTTCATTGTCAGCGGTAATCGACAAATAATATAAACCCAACACAATATCCTGCGATGGCACGATGATCGGCTGACCATTGGCTGGGTGCAGAATATTATTGGTCGACATCATCAACACGCGCGCTTCCAACTGCGCTTCAAGCGACAGCGGTACGTGAACCGCCATTTGGTCGCCGTCAAAGTCAGCGTTAAATGCGGTACAAACCAGCGGATGCAGGTGAATCGCCTTGCCTTCAATCAGCACCGGCTCAAACGCCTGAATGCCCAGTCTGTGCAGGGTTGGCGCACGGTTCAACAACACCGGATGTTCGCGAATAACCTCATCGAGAATATCCCAAACTTCCGGCTTGGCTTTTTCAACCAGCTTTTTCGCCTGTTTAACGGTCGAGGAATAACCCTTGGCCTCAAGCCGCGCATAAATGAACGGCTTGAACAATTCGAGCGCCATTTTCTTTGGCAGTCCGCACTGGTGCAGTTTCAGTTCAGGGCCAACCACGATAACGGAGCGACCGGAATAATCAACACGCTTGCCGAGCAGGTTTTGACGGAAACGTCCCTGTTTACCTTTAAGCATATCGGAAAGTGATTTTAGCGGTCGTTTGTTGGCGCCGGTAATGGTGCGGCCACGGCGACCATTGTCAAACAATGCATCAACAGATTCCTGCAACATACGCTTTTCGTTGCGTACGATAATATCAGGTGCACGCAGCTCGATCAGCCTTTTGAGGCGATTGTTACGGTTGATCACCCGGCGATAAAGATCATTGAGATCAGAAGTCGCAAAACGACCACCATCAAGCGGCACCAGCGGGCGCAGGTCCGGCGGAATAACCGGAATGGTTTTCATAATCATCCATTCAGGACGATTGGTCGATTCCAGAAATGCTTCGGCAGTTTTCAGCCTTTTTGACAGTTTTTTGTGTTTCAGTTCAGATGAGGTCTCCGCAATATCAACCCGCAGCTGGTCAACGGTTTTCTGCAAATCCAGAGATGACAGCATTTCGTGAATGGCTTCGGCACCAATCATTGCAGTGAATGCGTCTTCGCCAAATTCCTCAACCGCAATCATGTGCTCTTCTTCCGAAAGCAACTGATATTCAGTCAAAGTTGTAAGACCCGGTTCGGTTACAACAAAGTTTTCAAAATACAAAACCCGCTCAAGGTCTTTCAGCGTCATGTCGAGCAAAAGGCCAATGCGCGATGGCAAGGATTTCAGGAACCAGATGTGTGCCACTGGTGAAGCCAGTTCGATATGGCCCATACGCTCACGCCGTACCCGTGAAAGGGTTACTTCAACGCCACATTTTTCGCAGATAATACCTTTGTATTTCATCCGCTTGTATTTGCCGCAAAGGCATTCATAGTCCTTGATCGGGCCGAAAATTCGAGCGCAGAACAAGCCATCACGTTCCGGCTTGAAAGTACGATAGTTGATGGTTTCCGGCTTCTTGATTTCGCCGAATGACCAGGAGAGAATTTTCTCGGGCGCAGCAATCGAAATTCTGATCGAATCGAATGTCTGGGCCTGAGCCTGTGGGCTGAAAAGATTCATGACCTCGTGGTTCATGTTACTCGTCTCCTTCGGGTCAATGACCCTTAATTGCGACGGAGCTGCAGAATATCGTCTGTCAGACCGTCTGAATATTTGGTTTGGTTTCCGCTTTTGCGGTTACTCACAAACTCTCCGGCGAGCAGTACTCATGGCACAGCCCGCCGGTTGTCACTATTCGGCGGCGTTGGGGAAATCCAGATCGTCGTCCTCGTCATCATGATCCAGCGCCAGTTTGGAATTATCCAAATCAACACTCAGACCAAGCGAACGCATTTCCTTGACCAACACATTGAAGCTTTCAGGAATACCGGCTTCGAACGTATCGTCACCACGGACAATCGCCTCATAAACCTTGGTACGACCGGCAACATCATCGGATTTCACCGTCAACATTTCCTGCAGGGTGTATGCGGCGCCATAGGCTTCGAGTGCCCAGACCTCCATTTCGCCAAACCGCTGGCCGCCAAACTGCGCCTTACCACCAAGTGGCTGCTGGGTAACCAGCGAGTAAGGACCAATCGAACGGGCATGGATCTTATCATCGACCAGATGGTGCAATTTGAGCATATAGATATAACCCATGGTCACCTGACGGTCGAAAGGTTCACCGGTACGGCCGTCATAAAGTGTTGACTGACCGCTGGTTTTTAGACCCGCATCTTCCAGCATATCGACGATATCCGGCTCATGCGCCCCGTCAAACACCGGTGTTGCAATGCGAACACCGGTTTTCAACTGATCTGCCAGCCGCACGATGCTTTCTTCGTCATAACGACGAACCGGCTCGTTACGGTCGTTGTCGGGATAGATTTTTTCCAACTGATCGCGCAATGGCTGGATGTTCTCATCCTTTTCATAGGCCTTGAGCATTTGGCCAATTTTCTTGCCCATTCCGGCACAGGCCCAACCCAGATGGGTTTCAAGAATCTGACCGACATTCATCCGGCTCGGCACCCCAAGCGGATTAAGCACAATATCAGCATGGGTTCCGTCTTCCAGGAAAGGCATGTCCTCAACCGGCAGAATACGGGAAACCACGCCTTTGTTGCCGTGCCTGCCAGCCATTTTATCGCCCGGCTGCAGCTTGCGCTTGATGGCGACAAAAACCTTCACCATTTTCATTACGCCCGGAGGCAGTTCATCACCACGCTGCAGTTTTTCAACCTTGTCCATGAAGCGGCCTTCCAGCATCGACTTGGATTCGTCATACTGGTTGCGCAATGCTTCAATCTGCCCCTGAATTTTTTCATCATCGACAGCAAATTGCCACCACTGACTGCGCGGAAATTCCTGCATGATTTCAGCAGTAAGCTTGCCCTTGACGTCATAACCTTTGGGGCCAGCAACCGCAGTTTTGCCGCTCAGCATATCAACCAGCCGGCCATAGACGTTGCGATCCAGGATCGCCTGCTCATCATCGCGGTCTTTGGCAAGGGTTTCAATTTCCTCACGCTCGATTGCCATCGCACGTTCGTCTTTTTCAATGCCGTGGCGATTGAAAACCCGAACTTCGACCACAGTGCCAAAAGCACCCGGCGACATGCGAAGCGATGTATCACGTACATCAGAGGCTTTTTCACCGAAGATCGCCCGGAGCAATTTTTCCTCTGGCGTCATCGGGCTTTCACCCTTTGGCGTGATCTTGCCAACCAGGATATCACCCGGACCAACCTCAGCACCGATATAGGTGATACCGGCCTCATCGAGATTACGCAGTGCTTCTTCCGAAACATTGGGAATATCGCGGGTAATTTCTTCCGGTCCAAGTTTAGTATCGCGGGCCATGACTTCAAATTCTTCAATATGAATTGAAGTAAAGACATCGTCGCGCACAATGCGTTCGGACAGAAGGATCGAGTCCTCGAAGTTGTAACCATTCCACGGCATGAATGCGACAAGCACATTGCGGCCAAGCGCCAGATCGCCCAGATCGGTTGATGGGCCATCAGCCAGAATATCCGCCTTGTTTACCCGGTCACCAACCCGCACCAACGGGCGCTGGTTAATACAGGTCGACTGGTTGGAACGCTGGAACTTCTGCAAACGATAGATATCAACACCGGATTTTGACGGATCGAGATCTTCCGTTGCGCGCACCACTATACGGGTTGCATCCACCTGGTCGACAACACCACCACGGCGCGCACCAATCGCAGCACCGGAATCGCGTGCCACAATCGGCTCCATACCGGTTCCGACAAATGGTGCCTCAGCACGTACCAGAGGCACCGCCTGACGCATCATGTTGGATCCCATCAAAGCGCGGTTTGCATCATCATTTTCAAGGAAAGGAATGAGCGCTGCTGCAACTGATACCAGCTGCTTTGGCGACACGTCCATCAAGTCCACTGCTTCTTTGGGAACCGAAGTCACCTCACCCGCATGACGACAGATCACAAAATCATTGATGAACCCAAACTTGTCATCAAGATCAGCATTTGCCTGAGCAACCGTATATTTGGCCTCTTCCATCGCTGAAAGATAAACCACTTCACTGGTCACACGCGCATCAACCACCTTACGGTAGGGGCTTTCGATAAAGCCATATTTGTTTATGCGGGCAAAAGTAGCCAGCGAGTTGATTAGGCCAATATTCGGGCCTTCAGGTGTTTCAATCGGACAGATACGACCATAATGGGTCGGATGCACATCGCGCACCTCAAAGCCCGCCCGTTCGCGGGTCAATCCGCCCGGTCCAAGCGCCGAAAGACGACGTTTGTGGGTGATTTCCGAAAGCGGATTGGTCTGGTCCATAAATTGTGACAATTGCGAAGAACCGAAGAATTCGCGCACCGCAGCAGCTGCCGGCTTGGCATTGATCAAATCCTGCGGCATCACCGTATCGATTTCAATCGATGACATGCGTTCCTTGATGGCCCGCTCCATGCGCAACAGGCCAACCCGATACTGGTTTTCCATTAATTCGCCAACTGAACGCACGCGGCGGTTACCAAGGTTGTCGATATCATCAATTTCACCACGACCATCGCGCAGATCTACCAGTGTTTTGACAACTTCAAGAATATCTTCCTTGCGCAAAACCCGAACCGTGTCCTCAACATCAAGATCAAGGCGCATGTTCATTTTGACGCGGCCAACCGCCGAAAGATCATAACGTTCACGGTCAAAGAACAGCGACTGGAACATCGCTTCTGCCGTTTCGATTGTCGGCGGCTCACCAGGACGCATAACCCGGTAAATATCAAACAAAGCATCCTGACGGCTGTCATTCTTGTCGACGGCCAGGGTGTTGCGGATATAGGCACCAATATTGATGTGGTCGATATCGAGCACATTCAATTCGGTGTATCCAAGTTCGGCAAGCGCCTCAAGCGAAGCCTCATCAAGTTCGTCACCTGCTTCAAAGTAAATTTCGCCGGTTTCCATATTGACGATGTCTTCAGCCAGATACTGACCGTAAATCAGATCAACCGGAACACGGATTTCCTTGGTGCCACTTTCTTCAATTTTACGCAGAACCCGGGCGGTAACCTTTTTACCGGCTTCAATAACCACCTTGCCGCTATCGGCATCGATCACATCCAGCAATGGTTTGTTGGCGCTGTGACGCTCGGCAATAAATGGCATACGCCAGTCGTCGCCCTTCTTTTCCTTCTTCACAGTGAAGGAATTATAGAAAGTTGACAAAATATCCTCCGCGTCCATGCCAAGCGACATCAACAGGGATGTTACCGGCAATTTGCGACGACGGTCGATACGGGCATAAACAATGTCCTTGGCATCAAATTCAATATCGAGCCATGAACCGCGATAAGGAATAACCCGTGAAGCAAACAGCAATTTGCCGCTTGAGTGGGTTTTACCCTTGTCATGGTCAAAAAACACGCCGGGAGAGCGGTGCATCTGTGAAACAATAACCCGCTCGGTACCGTTAATGACAAAGGTGCCATTTCCGGTCATCAGCGGCATGTCGCCCATATAGACGTCTTGCTCTTTGATGTCCTTGACCGATTTGGCTCCGGTTTCCTCATCAATATCAAACACGATCAGACGCAAGGTCACCTTCAACGGTGCCGAATAGGTCATGTCGCGCTGGCGGCATTCCTCAACATCGTATTTGGGTGGTTCAAATTCGTATGACACGAATTCAAGCATCGCCGCACCGGTAAAATCGGTGATCGGAAAAACCGACTGGAAAACTGCCTGAAGGCCTTCGTCACCACGGCCTCCTTCAGGTTCTTCCATCATCAGGAAATTATCATAGGATGCCATTTGGACCTCAATGAGGTTTGGCATTTCTGCAACTTCTGTAATGTGTCCGAATACTTTTCTTACGCGTTTACGACCATTGAAAGAATGGGTCTGAGCCATGCTCGCTCCTATCTGAATGCCTCACACGACGCAAATTGTCATGCGGGTGCCGCCTGTCGACTGCATTTTGAAACCTGTCGCCAAAAAGCCCTATTCAACCGGACCTTCAGGACACCTGTTTTAAACGCAGACATCGATTGAGCAGAACCGGTTTTTGACCACCAGTTCTGCCCGATTTGTTGCAATCCCGAACAATTCGGAATTGTAAATTCCTAATTTTGTCTTCGGCAATTGCCGAAAATCAAAATTACTTAATTTCAGCCGAAGCACCTGCCTCGGTAAGTTTCTTGACAAGCTCTTCAGCTTCGCCCTTGGAAATGCCTTCCTTGATAGCTTTCGGAGCCGCTTCAACA
>JALTNS010000216.1:15676-17793 GCA_027000565.1 Rhizobiaceae bacterium
GTGATGCCACGAACTTCCTTGATGACGTTGATTTTCTTGTCGCCAAAGGCGGTCAGAACCACGTCAAATTCGGTCTTTTCTTCCACAGCTTCAGCAGGTGCGCCGCCAGCAGCGGCAGCAGCCACGGGAGCTGCAGCAGAAACGCCCCATGATTCTTCAAGCATTTTTGAAAGCTCGGCAGCTTCCATAACGGTCAATGCGGAAAGGTCTTCCACGATTTTAGCCAGATCAGCCATTTTGTATTTCCTTGTTTATTTGAACCAAAGTTCAGAGATTTATGTAAATTGTAGTCTTACGCAGCTTCGTTCTTTTCGGCATATGCCCCGATCACCCGGGCAACTGCGCCCGCTGGTGCATTGACAACCTGTGCAATACGGCTGGCTGGCGTTTGAATCATGCCAACAAGCTTTCCGCGCAGTTCATCAAGTGATGGCAACGAAGCAAGTTGCTTCACACCATTCAAATCAAGGTTTGTCGCGCCCATCGCACCACCCAGAACAACGAGTTTTTCGTTCTTCTTTGCAAATGCCATGGTTACTTTCGGTGCCGCCACCGGATCGTCTGAATAGGCGATCACTGTCTGACCTTGAAATAGGTCAGAGATATGTTCGGCGTCCGTGCCTTTGAGAGCGATTTTCGCAAGACGGTTTTTAGCAACTTTAACCGTTCCGCCTGCTTCCTTCATCTGGCCGCGCAATGCGGTCATGTCGGCAACAGTCAGTCCGGCATAGTGCGCAACAACAATCGAACCGGTATCTTTAAAGACACCGTTCAGCGCTGTAACGAACTCAGCTTTTTCCGCTCTATCCACTCTTTCTCTCCAATTGATAATCGTCCGATTTCTCGAAACCATTATCGGTTTGCCTTTGCCGCATGCAATGCCAGAAGGCACCTCATACGACGCTCGAGGTTCCCGCCCCCTCGCGTATCGCAAAATCCCTCAACCGGAACCCCGCGTGCAAGGCAGTCTTTAGTTCAAACCAAACATTCAGGGCACAATGCCCCGGCGTTTAATCTTCACACCATCTGTGCAGGCTCATCTATTAAGGCAAGCCGCCTGCAGTCTTGGACAGGAAACCGGATCGGACAAAAACCCTTTCCGGCTATTCTCAATCTACCTATCAACTAGTTCGATTGAAAAATTTGCGAAATCAGCACTTTGCAGCGCTGACTTCAATTATTGGTTTACGCTTCCAATGCAGAAGCAGTTTCGATTTTCAGCCCGGGACCCATAGTCGAAGAAAGGGCAATCTTTTGAATGTAGTTACCCTTGGCTCCACTTGGCCTGGCCTTTTGAACCGCGCCAACAAGCGCCTTGATGTTTTCTTCAATCGCCTTGGCATCGAAGCTGGCCTTGCCGACGCCAGCATGAATGATACCGGCTTTTTCGACACGAAATTCAACCGCACCGCCCTTGGCGGCCTTGACAGCAGCGGCCACATCGGGCGTTACCGTGCCAACCTTGGGGTTTGGCATCATGCCGCGTGGCCCAAGGATCTTACCAAGATGACCGACCAGCGGCATCATGTCTGGCGTTGCAATACAGCGATCGAAGTCGACCTTGCCACTTTGCACAATTTCCAGAAGATCTTCCGCACCGACGATGTCAGCCCCGGCCTCACGCGCCTCGTCAGCTTTCGCATCGCGGGCAAATACACCGACCCGGACATTACGACCCGAGCCATTTGGCAATTGCACCACACCACGAACCATCTGGTCCGCATGACGCGGATCGACACCAAGATTAATCGCAACTTCAACAGTTTCATCAAATTTGGCAGTCGCTGCCTTTTTGACCAATTCAATCGCATCGCTTAGTCCATAAAACTTGTTACGATCGATTTCAGAACGCACTTCGGCGGTTCTTTTCCCGGATTTAGCCATCAGATCAACCCTCCACCGTCAGGCCCATTGAACGGGCAGAGCCTTCGATCATCAGCATGGCAGCATCAATATCGTTGGCGTTGAGATCTTTCATTTTCGCTTCGGCGATTTCTTTTACCTGCGCACGGGTAACCGAACCAGCACCATCGCGGCCAGGTGTCGAACTGCCTTTTTTCAAACTAGCAGCCTTTTTCAAAAGATAGGACGCAGGTGGCGTCTTCATTTTGAAAGAA
>JALTNS010000217.1 GCA_027000565.1 Rhizobiaceae bacterium
TTTATGAATCCGGTCGTGATGCGATGTGGGGTTTGATGCTTATAATTATCATCCTCGGCGGTATCTATGGTGGTATATTCACACCGACCGAAGCCGCTGCTGTTGCCGCAGTTTATGCTTTTGTGGTTGCCAATTTTGTCTATCGCGACATGGGACCTCTGCATAACAAGGACGGTGACAATATCTCTATTTTGCGCAAACCGTTGTCAGTTGTCACCGTATGGTTCCACAAGGATACAAAACAAAGCCTTCTGGACGCGGGCAAGCTGACCATCATGCTAATGTTTATCATCGCCAATGCGCTGATTCTCAAACAGGTATTGACCGAAGAGCGTATCCCGCAAATGATTACCGAAGCCATGCTTGGGGCAGGGTTCGGGCCGATCATGTTCCTGGTCGTTGTTAATATCATCCTGCTGATTGGCGGCCAGTTCATGGAACCGTCGGGCCTGCTGGTGATTGTAGCACCACTGGTATTTCCAATTGCCATGGAGCTTGGCATTGATCCCATCCACCTCGGCATCATCATGGTGGTCAACATGGAAATCGGCATGATTACACCTCCTGTCGGGCTAAATCTGTTTGTCACCGCTGGCGTTGCGCGAATGTCGGTGATGAATGTGGTGAAAGCGGCCCTTCCGTGGGTTGGTATCATGATGGTGTTTTTGATCATGGTCACCTACATTCCGATCATCTCCACATTCCTGCCGACCTTGATGATGGGGCCGGAGGTGATAACCAAATAGGGGCCGGAATTGGCTGCAGCAGAACTTACCCAAATTCGCGATGCGGTGCGAAAATTGTGCGCATCGTTTGGCGAAGACTATTGGAAAGGGCTGGATGCAACCCGCGCCTATCCGACAAAATTTGTCAAAAGACTCACCGATGAAGGATTTCTCGGCTGTCTTATTCCTGAAACCTATGGCGGCGCCGGGCTTGGGCTGGTTGAGGCCTCGGCCATACTGGAGGAAATTTCGCGCGCCGGGGGTCATCCGGGAGCAGCACACGCGCAAATGTATGTGATGGGATCGCTGCTCAAACACGGCAGTGAGGCGCAGAAGCAGGAATATCTGTCGGCTATCGCCAGCGGCGCATTGCGGTTGCAGAGTTTTGGCATTACCGAACCGACAACCGGCACCGACACCACTTCGCTGAAAACCACCGCCATTCGTGATGGTGATGATTATATCATCAACGGTCAAAAGGTCTGGATTTCACGGGTCGAACATTCTGATTTGATGCTGCTTTTGGCGCGCACCAAAGCAATTGACAAGCGCAGTCGCAAGAGTGACGGATTGTCGGCTTTTATCGTTGATTTGCGTCAGGCAACCGGCAACGGGCTTACGGTCAAGCCAATTGATGCGATGATCAATCACCATGCCTGCGAGTTGTTTTTTGACGATCTTCGCATACCTGCCGCCAATCTTGTCGGCAGGGAGCATGAAGGATTCAAGGTGGTGCTCGACAGTATGAATGCCGAGCGCATATTGATCGCGGCTGAATGCATTGGTGATGCGGGCTATTTCATCGACAAGGCGTCTGCTTACGCCAAAGAGCGGGAGGTTTTTGGCCGCCCGATCGGGCAAAATCAGGGGGTTTCATTTCCGATTGCGCAAAGTTACGCGCAAACCAGGGCAGCAGGCCTGATGGTTGAAAAAGCTGCCGCCCTGTTTGATGCGGGTGAGGCCTGCGGGCCTGAGGCCAATATGGCAAAAATGCTGGCGGCCGATGCATCAAAACTTGCCGGTGATGTTTGCATGCAGGTGCATGGTGGATTTGGTCTGGCGCGGGATTATCACATTGAACGCAAATTTCGCGAGACCCGGCTTTATCAGGTCGCGCCAATTTCAACCAATCTGATCCTCGCCTATCTGGCTGAACATGTGCTTGATTTGCCACGGAGCTTTTAGCAATGCGACCGCTTGAGGGAATGCTGGTGGTTTCAGTCGAACAGGCGGTGGCAGCACCGTTGTGCACCGCAAGGCTGGCAGATGCAGGTGCGCGGGTGATCAAGATTGAGCGCCCGGAGGGCGATTTTGCGCGGTTGTATGATCAGGCAGCCAGGGGTGAAAGCTCCTATTTCACCTGGCTCAATCATGGCAAGCAATCGCTGGTGCTTGATTTCAAGAAGCCAGCAGATGCCGAATTGCTCAACCGGATAATTGCCCGTGCAGATGTTTTTGTGCAAAATCTGGCACCGGGTGCCATGGTGCGGGCAGGCTTTGGCTCCGGGCAATTGCGGGCCTCTCACCCCAAACTTGTCACCTGTGATATATCCGGTTACGGCGAGGCTCCCGAGGTGAGCCATCTGAAAGCCTATGATCTGCTGGTACAGGCGGAATCCGGGCTGATCGAGATTTCCGGCGGCCCGGGGGAACCGGGGCGCATTGGCATTTCGCTTTGTGATATCGGTGCCGGTGTTACGGCATATGCGGCAATTGTTGAAGCCCTGTTGTTGCGTGAGCGCTCGGGCGAGGGTTCTGCCCTGGCAATATCACTGTTCGATGTGGCCGCCGAATGGATGAGCGTGCCGTTTATCCATGAGTTGTCCGGGTCGGGTGCACCGACAAGGGTAGGCCTGCATCACCCTTCGATTGCGCCCTATGGTGCCTATGAAACCAGTGATGGGGTCAAGACAATCTTATCGATCCAGAACGAGCGGGAATGGCGGCGTTTGTGCGATGAGGTATTTCTGCAGGCCGACATGGCGTTGGACGAGCGGTTTTTGTCGAATAATTTGCGGGTTGAAAATCGCACCGCACTTGATCAGGCAATTTTGAAGGTGCTTGAGAAAATTGATGTGAATGAATTTCGATCCCGGTTACGGTCAGCTGAAATTGCCCATGCGGGATTAAACAAGGTTGCCGATCTGGTGCAACACCCGGCGCTGCGCCAGCGGACAGTGAATAATTCTGTAAACGAAGCCGTCCTCTTGCCCGCCCATCCGGTACGCTGGCAGGGGATGCGTAATGTGGCAGGTGGTCCGGTGCCAAAAATCGGCCAGCACAGCGCGGCCATTCGTGCCGAGTTTTGTGGAGCAGATGAATGATCGATATCGACCATTTGCGCCAATGGGTTGGTAAAAGCGAAATGATCAGCGATGAGGTTGATCTGGCCACCTGTCGGCGTATGGAGGCCATGCTCGACCGTGACCCGGAACTTGAAAAGGGCCGCGCCCTGCCACCGCTGTGGCACTGGCTTTATTTCCACCAACCGGCCAGACAAGGCCAGCTCGGGCGCGACGGGCATCCAAAAAAAGGCGGTTTTTTGCCACCGGTTCAGCTGCCGCGGCGGATGTGGGCCGGCGGGCGCTTTGAATTTCTCGCGCCTTTGCCGATTGGCGAACTGGCCAATAAAACTTCAACGATTAAATCTGTTGAGGCCAAGGCCGGGCGTTCAGGCCCTTTGTGTTTTGTAACCGTCGAACACCGGATATCATGCGAGGGCAGAGATTGCCTGATCGAACAGCATGATATTGTCTATCGTAGTGACCCCGCCCCTAAGCAAGTGCAGCCCCGGCCGCCTTTGGCGCGCAAAAACCCGCAGTTTTCCCGTAAAATTACCCCGTCACCGGTGATGTTGTTTCGTTATTCCGCGCTGACTTTCAATGGCCACCGTATTCACTATGACCGCGATTATTGCCGCGATATTGAAGGGTATCCGGGGCTGGTATTTCATGGGCCGTTGACAGCAACGCTGATGTTGCAACTGGCTATGGAACACAACGGGGACAAAGTTCCCGAAAGGTTCGAGTTTCGTGCCATCAGCCCGCTTTATGATACCGCATCGTTTGAATTGCGCGGATGGGTAAACGGAAAAACCTTCACGCTTGAAGCGGTCAACCCCGAAGGTAGGCTGGCGATGCAAGCAAGCGTTGGTTTCTAGACTGTTTCACGTTTATACGGAAACAGTCAGGCTGCAAGGGCGGCCCGGCGCCTGTGCGCCGCCCCCGCGGAGGCCGTGCGCAGCACGAATGGCCGTGAGCGAATTAATACGAGAGTGATTCCATCAAATGATGAAGCGCTAGGAATAATTTATCGACCAAGCCCTTTGGTGGTGTCTTTGTAGTCGCTATAGGCATCCTTGATATCCCATGCGGCAAAAACCACCGGCAGTGCCTTGGAAAGAATGCCGCCGGCAACCTGCCGGGTGGTCGATTTGGCAATATTGCCGGTTTGTTGCGCAATCTGGTTGCGCGACCCCTGTATGATATTTGTCGCCTTGCGATACCGTGCTTTTCGTAATCCTTCCTGGGCCAGAACCTTGGAATATTTGGTGATCTGTCCCTGTGCACTGCGGATAATCTGTTCTGAATGGCCAATCTGCTGAGCGGCCTTTTTGGTCATGGCATCGGCGCCGGCGCCAAGAACCTCACCTGCGCCGACTTTGCCCAGCTCTTTGCCCATGTCGATCGAGACCGCCTTGGCCTGGGACGATGCGCCCCAGTTTTTGGCCATCGACAGGGCAAAACTGTTGGTCAACTGGATACCGGTTATTGCAGCAGTTGCCTGACCTGCGGTTAAAGTCGCTCCGCCAACCATCAGGGTGGCACCACCTGCAACAACAATAACCCCGGCAGCACCGATGACGGCAACACCGACCTGACTTGCCAGTTTAATGCGTGCAAGATTTTTTATCCCCTCATCGACACCCTCGATGATCTGCCGGTTTATCTCTCCTGCATCACGATACATTTCCTGGGTGGCGGCGCGGGCCTGGTCGCGAATCTGCTCCATCCGGCGCACATACTGGCTGGCAACTGCTGGCCCCTGGGTGTGCAGCCGGTCAATCCAGATGGTTAAAAATTCCTGGTTAAGCTGGTCAATGGTTCGTTTTATCTCGGCCATGGTGGACTGCTGGACTTCAACCGTGCCGGGGCCTTCTTTCCAGAACAATACACCGTAAATTGCGTTCAAAACCGCACTGTCTTTATATTCAACCCATTTTATTTTGGTGTGCCTTTGAAATGCCATTGCAACCGCGACTGATCTGAAAAACCGGTTAACATCGGCAAGCGAGTAACAAATACCGACTGCTGTAGCTTGTTTGGCCATATCAATCTTCCTATTATTTTAGAG
>JALTNS010000218.1 GCA_027000565.1 Rhizobiaceae bacterium
TTTCACTGCCTGCCCCTCGCGTGCGGCAGGAATTCCCCACCACCTCCGGCAGATATAGAGCGGCATTAACAAATGAAAATCATCATAAGCGTAACTTGCAAAACTCAGCGGTGCCAGACACGCGGCTTTGGTTTCTATTGAAAGTTCTTCACGCAACTCTCGAATCAGAGCTTGTTCAGGTGTTTCCCCAGCTTCGATCTTTCCGCCGGGAAATTCCCATAACCCGGTCATCGATTTTCCCTCCGGTCGTTTGGCGATCAATACCCGATGGTCAACATCAACCAATGCACAGGCAACCACCAACAGAATTTTTTTGCTTCCGGATTGCGGCATAAAATTTTGGACCTTTAGGATTGTTAACGGGTGCGATTTTCCGGCGCCGTGCGGTAAGCATAGCGATAAACTTCTTCAAATCCCATGGCCTGATACAGGCCGACAGCCGGAGCATTGGCAGCGACTACCTGCAACCAGGCCCTTCTGGCACCGCGTTTTTTTGCCCACATGAGCGCTGCCTTGACAATTTCCAGGCCCTTGCCCTGATTTCGAAAGTCTTCATGGGTGATGACTTCAAACAATCCGGCCAGTTCGTAGTCCTGCACACACATGGCTGCAGAACACGGCTGGCCTGCGGCAGTTTCAGTACAAAAAAGACCTACCGGTGTTTCAATACCACCAACAAGTTCAGACAATCCCGGTTTGAGATCAGCTTTGGCGTCATTCATGGTGATAATATTATCGACCCAGCGACCAACATCCTTGATCGGCAAATGATCAATCGCATCATCCAGTGGTATGTGTCTCATATCGGCTGACATCACCACAGTTTCGTCAAAACGCAGCCATCCACGGGCATCCAGCAGGTTTTCGAGATCCGGAGGTGCAAGTGGCGACAGCCGAAACACCAACGGGCGGCCAAATGCCTTAAACCGCTCGCCTGCCCGCTCAATCCGATTTTCAAGATCAGCGTGATCGACAGGATCAAGCGGAGTAATTGAGTTAAGGCGCTTGGAAGGATGTCCGGCAGTCAACCGGATAGCCCAAGCGCCATCATAGTGGGTATTGGTCGCTGGCCACGAGCGAAATCCCACAGCTTCCAGCCTTCTTACCTGCGATAATCCGGGCATTGTTCTTTAGCCTGCTTCCAAGTCAGCTTCGATAATCTGCGTTAATGGCAATATATTCATGGGTCAAATCGCAACCCCAAACACGGGCCTTGCCTTGTCCCAACCCAATATCTACGGTAATTTTCACTTCCTGCTTTTTCACTTCGTCCGATGCAGCCTCTTCGCTGTAATCAGGATCCCGCTCGCCATCGACAGCCACGCGTACATCACCAAACCAGATTGCCAATTTATCCCTGTCTGCTTCCTCGCCTGCCTTGCCAACGGCCATGACAATGCGGCCCCAATTGGCGTCTTCACCGGCAATCGCTGTTTTAACCAGCGGTGAGTTGGCAATCGATTTGGCTATAATTCTGGCAGCATTATCCGTGCGCGCGCCTTTGACGTTAATTTCAATCAGTTTGGTAATGCCCTCACCATCCCGGACAATCTGCATGGCCAGATCGCGCATGACCACCGCCAGCACCGCACCAAAACCAGCAAGCCTGGGATCTTCCAGATCGACAATTTCATCAATTCCAGAAGTATTTTTGTTGCCGGTTGCAAATACCAGAACCGTATCACTGGTCGATGTATCACTGTCTACGGTAATTGAATTGAAACTTTCACCCACATGGGCAGACAATACCGATTGCAGGCAGACAGATGCCACTGGCGCATCGGTTACAATGAAAGCAAGCATTGTCGCCATATCCGGCGCGATCATGCCAGACCCTTTGGCAATGCCATTTACTGTGAAGACTTTGCCGTCGATCTTCACATTTGCCGTCGACAATTTGGCAAATGTATCCGTGGTCATGATTGCCCCGGCCATATCTGACCAGTTATCTTCGACGGCCCGGTCAAACAGCTGTTCAAGTTTATCGGAAAATTTTGCAGCCTCTAATGGCTCACCAATGACACCGGTAGAAGCAAGAAAAACCTCTTGCGGCGCACAGCCTATCGCCTCTGCAGCAGATTTTGCGGTTGTCTCTGTGGCAATCTTTCCCTTCACACCGGTAAATGCATTGGCATTACCGGCATTGACCACAACGGCACGGGCCCTACCTGCTGAAATGTTTTCCCGGCACCAGTCCACCGGAGCCGAAGCGCATTTAGAGCGGGTGAATACACCGGCAACAAAAGCCGGTGCATCAAAAACGATAACCGACAAATCTTTGCGGTCCTGATAGTTTATACCGGCAGCCATCGCTGCAAGCCGTGCACCGGGAACAGGTGGCAAATTTGCTGTCTTTTTTGGTGCAAGCGGAGAAACGACCATTATTCTGTCCCGGTTTGCTAGTTGTCGCGGCCGGGCAGACGAAGGCTTTCATCCAGAATTTCCACTTTGTATTTGCCTCGTGTATCTTTAATCAGATCAGCATATCTTTCCCGAAGGATCATTTGCCGGTATTTGGCTTTTGCCTTCTCATAAGGTGGTGGCGTTGCCTTGCGGCGTTCATCAAGTTTAATCACATGATAACCGAACTGGGTTTTTGCTGGCTTGGCAGAATATTTTCCAACTTCCAGTGCAAATGCAGCTTTTTCGAACTCCGGTACCATTTGCCCCTTGCCAAAATAACCAAGGTCACCGCCTCTCGAACCACTTGGTCCGGTTGACTTGGTTTTTGCAAGCTCAATAAAATCCGCACCTTCATCCAGCATCTTGATAATTTCGAGGGCTTCTTTCTCGGTTTTCACCAAAATGTGACGTGCTTTGATCTCTTCGATTTTCGAAGTTTCCGCCTCATAACGGGCTTTTACTTCTTCATCTTTGATTTTGGCCGAGACAGTGTTGGTGATGTAAATATTATGCAGTGCCCGTTTTCTCAATAGCGCCATTCTTGCCTTGAATGCCGCATCATCTCCCAAACCTTCCGCATCCGCACGCTGTGATATGGCAACAATATCAATCAGCGCATCCAGAATTGCCGCCTGTCTGCCCGGTTCTGGAATGCTGGCGAATTGCGAGCCGATGTCGCGCGACGCGCCTTCAAGATCACTTACGGTGATATTCTGACCACCCACAGTCGCGATCACCTTGTCGCCCTCCTGGGCGAATCCGGGTGCCGGGGCCAGGCCAACGGCCATTATGATTGCGAAAATTGAAATCGGTTGTTTTAGAAACATGGTACTTCCTTGTCACTGCAAAGGGTTTTTCGACCCGGTCTTCGATAATCTGATGTGTAACTGCGTTCTCTTGCCGCCGCAATTGCATGGCGCAAAAGCAAGGAACCCGTTGACATCCTCAAGACCCCCTCTTATCTGTCGTTCAGTCTGACGTCCAGAATTCTTACCATGTTTTTTGTGAGCATTAATTAATGATTGGGCGCCACCCGCCATACTATTGTGCCGGGAGCCGGAAACGCTCCGACCAATAAGATTCTGAAGAGACCGCATTATAGCCGGTAAGTTACAGGGGACCAATTCATGGTCAGTTTCGGGGGCATTGCCCGCAGATTATTTGGATCTGAAAATGAACGCCGCATCAAACGACTTTCTCCAAAAGTCGATGCAATTAATGCGCTTGAGCCTGAAATGGAAGCTTTGAGCGATGATCAGCTCAAGGCCAAAACCGAAGAGTTCAAAGCCCAGATTGCCAATGGGGCAAAGCTAGATGATTTACTTGTGCCAGCATTTGCTGTTGTTCGCGAAGCCTCAAAACGCGCATTGGGCATGCGCCCGTTTGACGTTCAACTGATTGGCGGCATGATCCTCAATGAAGGTTCAATTTCCGAAATGCGGACCGGTGAGGGTAAAACCCTTGTCGCAACATTGCCGGTTTATCTCAATTCGCTTGAAGGCAAGGGAGTCCACGTCGTCACCGTCAACGACTATCTGGCAACCCGAGATTCCGAATGGATGGGGAAAGTCTACCAGTTCCTGGGACTTTCAGTCGGCGTGATTGTCAACGATCTCGATGACGAAGAACGCGTGAAGGCCTATGCCTGCGATGTCACCTATGGCACCAATAATGAATTTGGCTTTGATTATCTTCGCGACAATATGAAATATGAGCTTGAAGCGATGGTGCAGCGCGGCCATCGTTTTGCGATTGTTGACGAGGTTGATTCAATTCTTATTGATGAAGCCCGCACCCCGCTTATCATATCAGGTCCGGTTGATGATCGCTCGGATCTCTATACGACAATAGACGCGTTTATTCCCAACATTTCTGATGATGACTACGAGCTTGACGAAAAACAAAAGACAGTCAACTTCACTGAAGAAGGCACTGAAAAACTCGAAAACCAGCTGACCGAAGCGGGATTGCTGAAGGGTGAATCGCTTTATGACGTTGAAAATGTCGGGATCGTTCATCACGTCAACAATGCGTTGAAAGCCCACAAGCTGTTCCTTAGGGATCGCGACTATATCGTGCGCAATGACGAAGTGGTTATCATTGACGAGTTCACCGGCCGCATGATGCCGGGCCGCCGGTTTTCCGAAGGCCAGCATCAGGCTCTTGAAGCCAAGGAAAATGTGACCATCCAGCCGGAAAATCAGACACTGGCTTCAATTACTTTTCAAAACTATTTCAGAATGTACGACAAGCTTGCCGGCATGACCGGTACAGCTATGACCGAGGCTTCCGAGTTTGCTGACATTTACGGACTGGAAGTAATTGATATTCCAACCAACATGCCGGTCCGGCGCATTGATGATCATGACGAGGTTTATCGAACTGAAGAGGAAAAATTCCGCGCGATAATTCAGTTGATCAGCGAATGTCAGGCCAATAACCAGCCGATACTTGTCGGCACCACCTCAATCGAAAAATCAGAACGGCTGGCGCAAAACCTGCGCGACAAAGGGGTAACTGACTTTCAGGTGCTGAACGCCCGTTACCATGAGCAAGAAGCGCAGATCATATCACAGGCTGGCAGACCCGGTGCGGTTACGATCGCGACCAATATGGCCGGTCGCGGTACCGATATTC
>JALTNS010000219.1 GCA_027000565.1 Rhizobiaceae bacterium
TGAACCACACACGTAGCAGGACTCCGTGGTGACTGTGCTTTACTACATCAAGTACTCGTGATACTACCACGGAATTCCTGCCGCGGAGCGCTATTACGTTATCACCAGGCTTCACTCGGGATATCGGAGCGGCTCTAATATGATCCCCTCGTATCACTATAACACGCTCGTCTGGGTGCAGGGACTTGCCGGCGCCCGGCGTGCCCACAACGAGAACTAAGGGATTTACCACGTATCTGGGGTTGTAAGCGAACGGCTTACCACCGGCAGTGTAGCCCACGAACATCGATAGTGTGTCAATGATTTCCCGGCCCCGCACCTTCATTAATATGGGATATAGAACTCTCAGGGGAGGCTCTGTGTCGCCCATGAACCATGGTGCCCTATACAATATATCGTCAGGCATATAGTTATAGACTATCGGCATTCCCATGTATTTTTTCTGCTCCTCGTATATCTGATATGGCATTCGACGCCCCCAGGATATTATTTATCCTGATAAGAAGTAATATCTTCTTTACTAGAATTTCGATAGCACGATCTTCCATGATACTAGCACTAGAGCCGGGTATAGTATGACTATTACTGCTAGGAGTAAGAACGCATTGAATATATCCCCGGCTGTGATGCGCTGTGCGACCACAGTCTTTATCAGGGCTAATACTATAGCCGTTATTAGTAAAGCCGTAATAACTATCATCACGTCTCTCAGAATTGGTGCTTCCTTGCTACTCAATTTTCTACCCCATTTTGTATTATTTCTTATAACTAGACAGGATTTATCAGTTTCTATGAATAAAGATAATAATGGAGTAGATGTTGTTGACTCCTGGGGATAGAGATGATAAAGTATAAGATCGGCAAGTATCTGATCGTGCAGGATAGCCGGTCGAATGTGAGGCTTATCCGTGTTAGGATGAGGAATACGCGGGTAGAGGATGTGATAAATGTTGTGCCGGAGGAGGAGCGGGGACTAGCGGCTTTAGCTGTGGCGCTGGCGATCTACCGGGCTAAGAAGGCTGACGCTATTCTAGCATTAGTCAGACGTGCCTTTCTGGATGAAACTAAAAGGAAAGTACTTCTGGCCCTAGCGGAGCATTACGCGGCAGTAGCTTTATCCATTGGGCGTGGCTATGCTAGTAGGATGAGTCATGCCGTACGTGTGCTCTTACGAGCAATGCCTTAGTATCGAATAATAATGTGTGACGCCATATAATTACGGGGGTCAGGGTGCAGGGGCTATGATTAAGATTCGCCTGCCATTCAAGAAGAAGCCCCGGGAGAAGCCAGAGAAGCCAGCGGAGCCGAAGGAAGCGAAAGGGAAGCCCCAGCCCAGACCCAAGGATGTATTCTATAGGGAACCCGAAGCCCCCACAAGCCTCTACGAGCTATGGCCCCGCAAGCCTAAGACCATCTTTATAGGGGGGAGCAAGGGTGGCGCAGGGAAGTCGTTCATCGCGTCGGCCCTAGCGCATATAGCGGCCTGCCATAATCCAGGGAAGAAAGTCTTCGCCGTAGACCTCGACTTAGATAACAAAACCCTCTCGGATAGATTGACCCCGCCCGGCGCTATAGAATCGCTAATAGCAAAGCTCATGCGCCAGAAGACTAGCGATTACTTGAACACAGCATCCGTACTCTGGAAGGGAGTCATCGATAGAGATGTTGTCATAGTAGGCTTCAATTACCCCACAACCTCCTGCACAGGTAGACAGATGAAGTGCATGATACGGTTAGTACCAGCGTATAATGTAGTACGAGAAGCCACGCTCAAGCGCAACCTACAAGGTCTGCATTACATGCAGTTGCAAGAGGGTATACGGGCGTTACACGAATACTTGAGCCAGGGTGACACTATTGCGATATACGATGGCAAGCAGAAGAGTAATATCGGTATAGAATACGAGCCAGTATACAACTATATGATACATAATGCCGATGTCTTCGTACTAGTAACTGAGCCGCCGTACCTAACCTTATCAAGAGTGCTGGGGCCTTACTCTGAGGTCACGGATAAACTTATCCTTGTTGTGAACAAGTATAAGCCCGCATACCGGGATCACGTAAAGATCTTGATGGAGGATGCCTTGAACGCTGGTATACCGGTATTCATTATCCCATATGACCCGGAAGCCGATAAAATATACTCACAGCACATGCGACCGGCGAGTTTCATGCTAAAGCTGAAGGCTTCCATACACATCGGTGCCTTAGCGTATTACCTACGCCTCATAGATGAGAAATCGTGCCAGCTAAGTGAGTGCTGTAAAGTGTACAGGAGGATACTCTCGCTATACAAGCTAGGATAGAGGGGAACGATCTTGGAGGTTCCCGCCAGGCTGAGGGCGGTACTCGGGAATATAGCGTTTATACTTGGGGTTAGGCCCGGGTATCAGCTTGAGAACCTCCTAGCCACAATGGCGCTAATAGAATTCGTCCTTGGATATATGGTTCTCGGTCCTACCCTACCAATTGTGGCAGTCGCGGCCGGATTCCTGCTCTCCCCGGTGATACTGCAATGGCATATGAAGCGTACAGGTAGAATAGACGCTATTACAATCCCACTCTACACCGTGTTGGTCAGCACCATAGTGTCAATGATGTACCCTCCCCTCCTGATCCCCACGATAATCAACGCTATATTCGTCGAGGACTTTACCATATACTTCACAATAGATGTTGTAAAGGTCAAGAGGACACTGCGTGTCCTAATAGTGCCAATACAAAAGCGCGAATTGATAATACTAGTCGGTATATCTACGGCATCCGCCCTCATCGCCTTCTATATCACCGGCTCACTCTGGACCATAACATACGCCTTGATCTCCTACGCTATGATAGCATACTCGGTAATCCTAGTCCCAATAGAGTACCAGGCACTACCCTATAGGGCGCCGTCGTTTCTAGAGGAGGTCTCACGTAGAATATTCGTGTTATACCTCTTATTCGTTAAAATATACTATAGGCCAGGGATTCGCCGTCTGGGCGAGTATGCAGGGATGATCGGGTACCAATACGAGAGATTCACTAGGAGAATGGCTGGGGCGTTCACTCTATCCATATATATCGGCTTAGCTATAGCACCGCTGGCGTCATTATTCATTGGGTGGTCGGCTTACCTGCTACCCGTGATTTTCGCATCTACCGCGCTATTATCGCCATACCTGATATTAACTATAAGGAGGAGCAGTCGTAGCGGGAAGATCACAAGAAACCTACTATTGATATTATCATACATAGCCAGTATGAAGGCGGTTGCTGAGAGCTTGACTAACATGATGCTTAATTTGAAGACTAATATTAATCTGGCCAAGCTGTTCGGTTTGGAAGGTGAGGCTAAGCTATTCTCCGCGTACCATAACATCGATGAAGCCACGGCTGAGGAGCGGTATACTAACTCGATACCCGAGGACTTCCTCCGCGATACGATACGCACTATGCTGGATATAGAGCAGAACGAGGGCGTCGGCGCGGCGTTCCGTAGCGTGGTTAATAGACTCCGTGACTACACCTCGCGGTTCATAGATCGTGTGACTGCGTCATTCGAGACTATGGCTTCTAACACGATTTCTGTTGCGATCCTAGTCCAGACGGTTCTCCCGATATTGATGTTCCTATTCTCTCCGATGTTGGTTCCTATAGTGTTGCTCGTGGGCGCCATAATATCCGTGGCACTAATAACCAGCATATCAATGCACACACTACCGGATCTACCAAGCGAGTACGTGCACACAAGACCTAGGTGGCGTAGGGCATCACTTATATTCGCACTCACGGCTAGTGCGCTTACAATAGTTGAGGCCGTATTGGCAAAGGAGATACTCTTATTCCTGATACCATTGAACGCAGTCGTAGCATTCATAACCGCGTTCTGGTACGTTTCCCACTACGACTTAACACTCAATGATATGTTCCTAGATAAGTTCTCCGATTTATTGGTGCTATTTAACTCAAGCCTAGCGAGGACGAATAGCGTAGAGCAGAGCATGCTTGAACTAAGCCAGCACGAGGCGTTCCCCAAGCCTATGAAGGAGCAGTTCCATCGTCTTGCCAACATGTTCTCTGTGGTGAATGTTCAGAGGATCACCTACCGAGGCCCCTATTGGGTCAAGTACTTTACCTTCCTCTCATCAATAGCCGCCCAGTACGGTGTCACGCCACGTGAACTATATAAGGTGATATCCAACTTCATGCTGGAGTTCAAGAGGTTCTTCAATACCGTGCGGAACTTCGGTAGAACCCTGCTATTCATGATATTCATATCTCTGGGTATCCTAAACGTCGAGATAATCATAGCGAGCCAGTTCCTAAAGGCATTCTCGAAGTTACAGGAGATCGGTGGGGTCGGTGGCGCCGGCGTCACTCTACCATTCCCTGTATACCCAGAGGAAACAATCAACTTCGTCGTTAACCTATCATACGTCACACTATTTGTCCTAGCTATACTGAACGGGCTGGCATTAGCCAAAGCGACTACTGGCACGATACGAAACGGGAAATACGTGTTGATACTCTTCACGGCCCAATTGCTCTTGATGTATATAGGTAGAACTACGGGTTTCGGCATCACGATATTAAAACCTGGTACGATACCATCACCGACAGCACCTACATCATAGAGTACTACTCTTTACCAGGGTGGACACATCTATTATTACCGAGTCCCTCCTATCTCTAAGCTCGCGTCGTACCCAGTCAATCATCTTCTCTGGCTTATGCTTGGCTATAGGGGAGTCCAAGGTTGCCAGGACTAACACGTAGATCGTGTTACCATCGTTAGATACTAATCTAAACTTAAGCATCCTGAGACCACCGTGCATAGTAGAATATACTATAAGCCATCGTATGAACGCTAACCACCATTCCAGTGACCCAACCCGTGCCTCCTGAAGGTCATGTATTAGTTTCTCGAAGCCTACACGCTCCGAGCTGGAATAATAGAGTGTAGCCAGTTCATCCACACTTGATGCCCACTCTTCTAGAAATTCGAGGCTTTCAGAGAGGACTATTAGGCATGCTGGTGTCTGTTTCGGTCTCTCTAATATTATACTATTGAAGAGGTCGCGAGGCCAGATAATAGCTAGCATACCAAGTCCCCATAAGAATTTATACTAAAAGAGATATAAAAATTTTCAGGCTTAATGTGCCTCACCAGTCAATCAAGGATAATCGTACTCCACCATTAATCCATAAATAATGCTTAGATACTGGTATGAAAATTATATGTTTTCACGCAGGAAACAGTAATATATTGATCCCAATTACTATAGAATGAGATTACCGTACCCTAGGTGTCTAGTGTGGGCGGGGAGGGTAGTAAGAGCAGAGTGCGGGTAGTCTTCGCCGGGATAGTCGTTGCTACGGTTCTAGTAGCTGGGATAGCCCTCTACATGATGGAGAGCGGCAAAAACGAGGCCGCGCCAGTCTCACAAACCGAGACTCCAGGCGTCACAGTCTCGTCTAAGGAGACTACTATTATTTCGACGACTAAACAGTCCTCCCCTACGCCAAGCACGTCGTTCTGCGAGGCCTCGTGGGCGCGGCCGGGGTTCGCTGTCATCACATCGTTGGGGGATGTGTACGTTGTCCTAGACGTGTCTGGTGAGACCGCTAAAATACTGAAGGGTTCGTCATACATAATCACATCGATACTACCTCCTGATGAGTTTACCGAACCAGGACTGATGTTTAGTCCACGAATATTGGATTACTTGAAGAACGAGTCTATAGCGCTTCACTTCGCCAGCCAGGCTAGCCTAGTAACTGCGAGGCTGGACGAGGGCATAGGACCGATGATAGCTAGGGGCCCATGCGCCGAATCCGCCAGGAGGGTCTTCAGTACAGGGCTATCCGGGGGCTTGGTGGAGATCACAAAAGAGATGAAGTATGCCGGGAAAGCGGTGCCAAGCGCTGGCATGGCCCCGCAGGACTGGCCATATAAGGGTGTGCCCCTCGACTACTGGACTACTACCGTGGTTAATCCCGAGGGTGTGGAGGTCACCATAAGGGTGTACTTGGACGTAGAGAATGGCCTAGGCGTGGCTGTCGAGGCTGAAACAGGTGGGATAGCGCAGACCATGATACTAGTTAATGGGTTCACGATCCTACCAGAAGACATAGTATCACAGATGCTGTCTTCAGCCGCAACTACCTGAAATCTATACCCCTACTTTTTCGGATACTTTTTGTTTGCGGTATACAGTCCCCTTCTCTTGTCGCCTTCGTTCTGGCTCCCGGTGTGGCGGCGCTGGGGTTATGTGTATTTTTATGGGTAACTCTAAACCGATTACTTCGCGGAGTACCTCCCTGTATTCGCGCATGAACTCCCTGACCCTCATCCTCACTTGCTCCTCGCGTATCCTGCGCTCGAAGTCGGAGGGGGTCATGGGCCCGCTTTTCATCCTCTTTACCTGCTTGTCCTCGGCCCTCTCCTCTGCTAAGCGGCCATAGAGCATTGTGAGCTTATCCGCTACTGTCAGAGCCTTAAGCTTGAGCTCCGTGATCAGCATCTCAATGACAGCCGGCGTGGTCTCCTCTAGGGCCCTCCTAAAGACGTCCTCGGCCTCCGATATCATCCTATCCAGTAGGCTGGGGTTTAGCCTGGCAAACGATGCCGGGTCTCGCTTGAGGGTCTCCGCGGCGGCCTCCGAGGCCAGCCTAGAATCTAGGCTGTATAGTGGCTCGATTATCTCAGGTGGTGTAGCGGAGGCTAGGTCACTCCTCTCCTCTTGTGTGAGATCGTCCAAACCTTTGAGCTTCACGGCTGGTATTACTGCCTCCTTGCCTTTGAGCTCCGGGGGTTCTGGTCTCACATACATACCAGCATCGAGTACCTTATATTCTCCCTTCTCGTATGCTACCCTGTATCCCAGGAATACCCTCCTGATCCCATCCATTTTAATTGTGAGGACCGGAATCACCGTCTCGGCATAGCCCTCTCGGGCCTGCGGTACCACGGGATTACGCCCAGCTATCTCCGGTATCACATCACGTATCCATGGGTTACTCTCAGCGTACTCGTCTTTTATCACGACCTTCTTACCCTGTATGTTCACCACAGCCGTCTTTGGCACTATTACCCTGATAGGTCGAGTACCGTGGATCGCAAATGTATAGCTGTTCCCCTCAGCTTTGTATTCATCAAACTCGAACTCGACCATGATGCTCCCCCAGTATCATTAGATTACTAGTTAAGGGTAATTATGCGGTATCGCCTCATTCGAGCTTGTCGGCGTCCACATCGTATACTACGCACCTATAAGGACCCATCAGGAATATTATCCGGAGCGCCTCTTCCCCTACGAGCGTGTTTACCCCCAGATAGGCTACCGCCACGAGCTTCCCCTTACTGAACACCATTACCCCACTACCAGTCTCTCCATGTAGATATACCATACGGTAGCCGGAGCTAGCATGCTTTCGTATCACGCGTATTAGATCTTGTGGTGACTCCAAGCGACTGGCATATATAGGCGTAGAGGCCCTAATGAGATCCCGTAGCATTTTTGGGTTCTCAACCAGCCACTCGGATTTTTCCTCAAGCAGGCGTGACACGCGGAAGAAGTGAGACGGGTGCATAAGACGTATGACCACAGTATCCGGTGTTGTAGTGATAACCTTATATAATATCATTAGTTTAGTAAGTGAAGCTATTACTGTGCGTGCAACACTCTTCTTTACCTGTAGTCGTACAGGGGTATAACTTAAGTGATGGATGGCACTACGAAGAGTTGATGCGGCATCCTCATATGACTCTATCACAAATGTCGGCTCCGCGTGGTCAGCACTCAACTCCCCCTGCACCACCTATTATTACCACACGGTACCTGTAGCCCTCCATACGAACGTAGATGCGGAGCTTTGGGGAGTAGTAGACTCGACTATCGCATCTGACCCCCACGCACTTATATGATTCAGGGAGGGTAATTTTGCTGGTAGTGGAGCCTTCCGCTTCTACCACGAATAATACTTCACCCTCCCCCTCGCGCGCCGACACGTATGTCCTAGACGCCTTCCGCAGGAGCGCCTCGATAGCATCTAAAGCCGGGACGTCCCTCTGGTCCACGTACGCGGCGAGCTCGTCCAGTATTGAGATCCGATCCACTCCTCAGCACCTACTTAGTGTATATCCCTTATAATGCAATAAGCTTTAATCCTCAGATCCGAATTAATTATCATTAGGTGCCACAGGTTGATACAGACAACAGGCTACATCATTATTGCCACTGCTATAGTAATACTAACAGCCGTTGCAGGAGCGTACATCCTAGATTACTACCTTAAGGTGTCGGGTGGCCCTCGCCATATACTGGAGATCCGGGATGTTGAGGTTGTGAGGGGCCCGTATGGAGTGGACGTCCGGCTTGTATTGTCTAATAAGAGTGACCGCGAAGTTGACGTATACCGGATAGACTTGGTACAGAACGGGTCTATAGTAGTATCGTTTGAGGATAACGGGCAGATAGATGGCCTCTACGGTTACGTTGACTTGTTCGGGTCCAGCATAAGCCCTAACGAGGTAATAGCGGTAGATCCGGGTGAAACTAAGGTCATATCGGTATACCACGAATTACCTGATAACTTGCTCTTGGGTGGAGATGTCCTTGTCAACGTATACTACTACTCGCCCCCTAACATAGGGCGCGACGAGCATAACTACGTCTCAGCACTTACCGAGGTTATACTTAGGGAGGTTGAGGTAGGATGAAGAGATATGTCTGGCTCTGGGAGGGCAAGGTCTGCGCTAGGATGCCGGCGCTCATCCTGAGCCCTGATGGGGAGGAATTCCAGCCCATGTGGAGGCTAGACAAGTCTACAATATATAGTGACCCAGACGAGGGCGACTATGTCTGCATCCCCGCCCCGAGACATAAGACTATAATCCGGACTGGGAAAGGCTGGGGTAGGCGGGGGAGCGACCGATACTACCTCTACGAACCAGCAGGGAGAGTAAGAAGGCTGGTCAAGAGAGTGGTCAAGAAGCTCAGGGAAATGACTTGGATGACGTGCTTGGAGGACGGAGATAAACGCTTCTGCTTCGACCTCGTAGACGGGAAAATAAAGAGAGCAGGCATCCCAGTCAGGTTCTAGCCTCCTATAACGCAACACGCCGGTATCTCATTGTATTCTATATAGTATACTGTGGCATACTGTGAGTAAGCGTTCACCACGGGCTCGGGCATGTAGTACTCGCCCGGCTCCACAGTCACAGTTCTACCTGACTCAAGCACTAAGACGACCGGCACTCCGGGCGGCCCGGCTACTACGACATGGCTTGGTTCGCATGCCCTAGTGTAGACGTAGACCGGGCCTGGGTCAAGAACCGTTACTGGTACCACCAACTTGAATCCATCCCTCGTTATTACGGTTAGGGTGTAGACACCGGGCTCTAGTACTACGGGCTCCCCTGGCGTGTAAGGCTCCCATCCTATGTAGGCCTCCCTTATTGCAGGCGAGGGTGCTAGTATCACGCATTGAGCCCCGGCGGTGCAGGTGGTGGACAATACCTGTATGGGCTCGGGCTCGTTAGCCGTTGCTACAGACTTGTATGATCCGTACTCGTATACAGCCCAGACTCTCAGGCAGTCGAAGTCAGGTAGGCTTGCGTCTAGCCTGCCATCCTGTAGTATGGCCTCTAGTAGCTTAGCCTCTCTCCCGCTGGGTAATTCACAGTAAACCGACACCTTAGATCCTGGGGCGCCATTACTAACTGTGATACGGTTTTCCGTGACGGTTATTACTGGATATATGATTGTGACGTGGAATACTGCCTTAGCCGGCGCGTAGTAGTCGTCACCTGGGTAGTATGCAACAACGACTGCCTCATCCTCGCTCGTGTAGTATACATAGTAGTAAGCGTTTGATACCGTGATCTCCTCACCTGCCAGGATAACCCTGGGTGGGGGCTCAATAACGTATGGGTGCCTGGGTACGGTTAACCATTCGACGCGCTCTAGGTTGTATCCTGGGGCAACCAATACCGCCCTGACAACGTGCTGGCCTGGCAGGAGTGCCGCCTGGTACTCAACAGTATATGCGGCAGTATAACCTGTGCCTATGGCTACTAGCTTGTCATCTAGGTATATGGATACATTAGCTGGTATTGGGCGCTCGAAGTACGCCTCCGCCCTTAGTACGTAGTCCCACGGTGTTGTGTTAGACACGTATATGTTGAATGATAATAGCTTCGGCGGCACTATAGCGACTGACGTTATTGTTGATAGGGTGGCGACGTAAACATCCGCATTCGCCGTTATTATACATGATCCAACACCTGTAGCGCGGAATGTGACCGCTTGCTGTGTCGTTGCTTGTATACTGTTTGGCTCACATGGACCCTCCACACTAATGGACACGGGCCACTCGATATCCAAGACACCCATCTTATCTTGGAGTAGAGGGGTTACCGAGAATGAATCACCAAGCATTACTGTGGAGTTAGACGCTCCTAGTACTAGGGATGGAGGTGTGGGCTTTACAGAATACACAAGAGTCCTCCCCAGGAACTTGATAGTTAGCGGTGTCTCCTCGTATGTTGGAGGCATATCTAGGGTTAACGTACCACCCTGCATCGTGAAGTTTCCAGTCAAGTTGCCATATGATATTATAACGGGTACGTTATTGTATGGGTACTCGGCTTTTATTGTGAGCGTGAACGGGCGGGCCCAGAGCGGGCTTAGCGGTGACACAGTTAATGCTGGGTATCTTACCTGGAAGTCTTCTTCGTGTACTGCCGTGTTCTCCTCGGGAGCGTCTAGTGTAGCACAGTATAGTATGGCAGTATAGTTGCCTTCCTCCCATAATTCTATTGTGTAAACGGCTGGCTTCCCGGTAAAACTGTCCTGAAGCACGACTGCTTCGTCGCTTACTATAGTTATATTACATGATACCGTATAAGTCTCCGCCAGGCCGGGATCGTATGCCCATACAGTTATGTTTACTGGCTCTCCCATGACGACGTTATCGGGTTTCAGGTTTATTATCCACCTGACACCAGCTTGTGAGTGTAATATGAGGGCGCCTGTTATGCTAGCTAGTATAATTAAGAGAGTGGCTATGGTTGCCCTGGGGTTCCTCATTCGAGGCCCCACCTCCTCTTTATGATCTCTTTGACGCCTTTTACTATCTCTACTGTATCCTTGTCTAAGCTCTCCCTGATGTAATCGATGACCTCATCCGCCGTCATTGTGTCGTAGAGCTCGGCTATCCCGTCCCTAAGCTCCAATAGAGCGTATTTATCACCGGATCTAGCCTTGGAGACCGCTACTACAGTATAGTCTAGTGCCGTCCGCAACTTGGCATAGGCTTCGATAATGCTCATACGCGCCACCTATACCCGTTAGTTTCTATTCTTCATGATTATATTAATTTACCGCCTAAGCTCGGAGAGTTCCTTTAGCACGTTATCTGCTCCCTCCACCACGACCCCACTAGGTAGTATCAGGGCTGGCGGGCGTAGATTAGTGTATTCAGCAGGCAATGCTATACCTAATGGTGATCGTATAAACACCAGTAGCTCATCCACCTTGACTTCTAGATTCACCAGCTTCCCCCATATCCTTGCAGACTCTGGGCTCTTATCCAGTATTAGAACTGGTATATCCGAGATCCCTCGTGGCACCCCGAGATAGCGGATGGTGGTTCCGTTTATGAGGTAGGCGCCTGGTGATGCGTACCTTAGTATACTGGAGAACGCTCCGGTACATATCATAGCCTCGCTCGTGTCTACCTGGATAGTCGTAGTCTTCCCACTTGATACGATGGCAGTTAGTATGGCTTGTTCCCTTAGTATCCTGCCTTCCTCTAGTGGTATGTCTATAGTCTGCGCCTCCACCAGCCCGTTCTCTGAGACGCGGGCGTATGCTATAAGGTTCTTGCATCCGGAGTAGGGTTCTATGTCGTACCTGCCGGGTGCGGTGGGCTTATACCAGGTGCAGGCGTAGTCGCTTAAGTAGTATGAGTATATTGGTAGGTCTAGTTTCATGTTTGGTTTTGTGGTTGTGTAGTATACTAGCTGTGGTGGTATTAGGAGTTGTGATGTGGGTATTTCGCCTATGCTTGTATTGGTTAGTGGCCAGCCTAGCTTCTCTATTGTTATCTCTACTGTTTTGTTGGTTATTGGGGTGAGTGTGCCGTTCTCTATTATGTAGATTGTTACCTGGTATACTAGCTTGTCTCCGGGGGCTAGTGGTAGCGTGATTTTTAGTGGTTGTTCCTTTGGCTGGATTAGTGTTGCTATGGTTGAGGCTATGCCTAGTAGTAGCGTCGTTATTAGTATTATGCCTAGTGCCTTCTTCATTGTCTGCACCCGGGTGTTGTTTTTGTCGTTGCACGTATTTGTTTGTGGGTTTCCGTAAGTTTTTACCCGTAGAAGGGGCCCGAAAGTCCATTTTAATTGAGCCCTAATATTATATTATTATTATATTGATCGGTGCACCACCTAGGTGGTGCTGTTTCTCCGTAGTCGAAAGTTTCAACACCACCACCTACAATAATACTAACATAGTAATAGGGCATACTTTCAAAATGGACTTTCGGGCCCCTTCTACGGGTAAATGTTTGTGATTGGTTTGATGGCTTCCTGTTCTTGCCCTATGTGATGGCTAGGATGTGGTCGTCTTCATCAAGCCGTAGTCGCCGTGCGGATCTTAGGGTAAAAAACATAATTATAAACTTAGTGCTAACTTCATGATCCGTGTTCAGCCTGCGCTAGTATACGAATCATCAGTATTAGTGTTGCTACAGCGATTACTAGGATAACTGCCGTATTCGGGCTATGGTGAGTATTCGGTTGTGTAGATTCTATACTAGTAGTGGTCTGTGCTGGTAACCTGATCGTGTGGGGATCTAAGTCCGGGGTAACTACGTATCCGCGTAGTAGATCCACTATGGAGGCCTGGTGCGGCTCGTCTGCTACGAAGTGGCAGTTGAAGCATGTCATGAGGCGTTCGACCTTGCCTGTTATTAGGGAGGCGTCCCCGTTCCTGAGCACGTATGTCATGTTAAGGTAGGATGGTGGCCCCGTCACTGTGCCGGTCGGGTCAATCTTGTAAATCGGGTAGACATTAACTCCCAAGGCTGTAGCATTGGTGGTTGCATCGTAGTATAGGGGCTTAAGCCATGAGAGGAAATCCGCTGGTATAGCGGGTGTAACGTAGTCTCCCGGGGGCGGGGCGAATAGGAAGACCCATGCCGCACTACCGTTATATTTGGATATGTGTTCTACACTATGGCACCTACACCCAATAGAAGAGTGTATACTGTTAGCGACGGACTGGCCAACAGAGTTATGACAATGGGTACAGGCTGTTGTAATGAAGAAGTCGTTATCATAGGTTATATTATGAGCATCATTGAATGAGGAGCTATGGCAGAAATAGCATTTATCATCGTGAACGCGGGAGGCTGTAGCATTAATGGTGGTGGGATTACCAGTATTGACGAAATGGCACCTCAGGCAGACCCAGTACCTATTAGTGGAGGGTATATCACCGAATAGGCCCGTGTTAGGGTCAACGAAGCTAGCCGGGTATATAGTCTTAGTAGCGGCTGTGGAGTCTCCCGGGTTAAATATAGTCTTCTCGCCGGGAAACACTATGTATCCGGTATAGGCCCCCGGATGCGTTATAACGAATACATTCGAGGCAGAGGGTGGTGGAGTGTAGTCCTGTGTAACTATTCCATGACAGCCCGGCTTTAGGCACCCATACAACCCTGGAGTATTCGTTAAGTATTTGCTATGGCCCTGATGGTGAGTATCATGGCATTCTGAGCATCCAAGGATGTTATGGGGGCTCCTCAGGAAATCCTCCACTAAACTCCTGGTTTTACTCACGGATAGATGACAGGCTATACACCTGTATCCTTCGAATATCCTACTAACCTCAACTGGCGCCTTATCATTATTGCTAGAATCGCAAGCGCCTCCATGGCATGCAAGGCAGTTCCCCTTACCTACCCAGCCCGTGAGCACCCCGCTTGAGCTATGGTCTGGCCCCCATAAGTCGCTATATGCTAGCCTTGTGAAGCAAGTTACGACTAATAGCATCAACAGTAACGCTATTACTGAACTCTTGAATGTAGGCAGGGTAGTCCTGTGGTTCTTCAAGTCTTGCACCCCCAGCACTTCCATTAAGGGCTATCCATCTATTAACACCAAGCCGTTGTATGCTGTTGCTATTACCTCAAGGAATCCGTCGCTGTCTATATCGCCTATGGAGAGCGTTGGCCAGGAGAACTTAGCCTCTAGATTGCTACCTATTCCAACGGTATTGGGAGTGACGCTCGCTGTATATAAGATGTTACCCGTGGACGGGTCTACTACAGTTAACTGGTAATCTGTATAAGTCTGTGGTCTTCCGGATTTGACCGTATGATATGCTACTACCTCGTACTTCCCGTCATTATTAATATCAGCTACCGCCAAGGCTATAGCATTGGTAGGACCTCCTGTCACGGTAGGCCAGTCGTCTATCTGTGTCGTGAGCTGTTGTATCGTATACCCCTGTGTTGTGTACTCGATCTTGTATACGTAGCCATCCACGCTCCCCACGAATACCTCACTAGCACCATCTCCATCGGTGTCGGCGGCGGCTATTGCTGGCTGGGCGAACCAGGCGAATGGCCCCTGTAGCTTCGTGTATGTCCATGTGTCTGGGTCTATTATTACCACGTAGCCTGTGACCCCTGATCTAACGTAGCCGTTCGCCGGGTCAAACAACTCTATGCCCATGTCTAGTACTATCTCTTGGGTGCCGTCCCCGTCTGTATCAGCTATTATGGGGGAGTGTATCGCTAGTAGGTACTGTAGGCTGGGGTCGCTGTAGAGGTCTATATGCTTCACTAGGGACCCGTCTATGGCATTCAGGATGTAGACTCCCCCCACGGCTGTCACGTGGACTATATAGTGGACTATGGAGTTCCCGATCCTATCGAGGTATGCCGGGCTGTTGAGGTATACGCGCTCCCATATAATGTACTTCCACTCTAGCCTTAGGGTGCCTCCCGTGAAGTTGTAACAGTATACACCGCTATTGGAGGACAAGACTATCTCGGGTGTGCTATCATCGTCCACGTCCCAGACTAGGGGGCTGGTTGTGAGCATGTAATCGATTACTCCGCTCTCAGCGGCTATACTAGCGGACCAGGGGGTTGTAGTGGTGTCTAGCTTAATTACTGCTACCCTGCCATCCTTGGTACCCGCTACAATCTCGGGGATACCATCACCGTCGAGGTCCATAGCCGCTGGGACAGAGTATGGGTTGAGGTCGAATAGAACACTAGATAAGCTGACGAGCGTGCTCCCAGTATTATCCAGAACCACCAGCCTACCAGCGCTATCCACAACGATGATCTCGGGGCTACCATCGCTATTAAGGTCTAGGATTAGCGGGTTAGTGTTTATCGAGTAATAGCTACCATCAGACGGGCTGTACAGCCTACTAGCCGAGGGCGCCGAGAAAGAGCCCCTGAATGTTAGGGGGACAGAGGAGTTCCTATAGACGCCTCCCCCCAGAGTCCACCACTCCCAGGGGCCTGTGGGATTCTGCGCTATCAGCTTTACTGGATTAATATATCCAATACTAACAATTAATAATGCAACGATTACTGACACTACCAGGAGACTTAATCTCGCATCCTTTAAGCTACTAACGGTTCCTTGCAAGGCACACGTGCACCCAGGGTAATTAGACTAGTATGACATGCTTTAAATATTCATACTATTTCATGCTAATAATTACGAAATCGGGGAATGAGATGTTAGTATCTGTTACTCGTTCAGGGAGCGTAGTCTCTTCTTACCATGCGAGCCTATGAATCTATATAGGAAATCGCGTATGCGTTCTAAGAGTGACCTGAATGCATCCAGTAAACTTGATGTGACAGTTTTCAATCCGTAGTTAGTGGTTATGTCATCAAGGTAATCCTGTATGTCTGGTTCCTCAAATGTAGCCCAATGTTTGGCGTACCTGACACTAAAGGGATCTCCCAGTATTCTCGGGTGCAACTTGAGAGGGTTCTCGGGCCTTGAAGTGAGATCCTCAAGGATGCGTTTGGAGAGAAATACAGGTTTCGGGCCCAGTTTGCCTGTGCGCTCGTCTAGTGGATACACCATTACTAGTGACCGGTCAGGGTCACCCCACTTGACCTCCATAGCCCGCCAGGGATTATCTATCAATATGAAGGGCTTGCCTCCGAACCCAAGTGGGGCGTCGTTCCTATCAACTAAGTAGTGGTATCCGTCCACGTAGACCTCTTTAATTCTAAGTCCATGCTTGTCAAGTATCACTACCACGGGCTCATAGTCGTATTTATGGGGAGGGATATACTGTACCCCCCACTCATACAAGAATAAGACCGCGTACTCATCGCCCCGCTCATACACCCTATAATAGACCCTGTCCGGAGGCCCAACTATCCTATGCATGCTCTTAGTAGTATAAATAGGTATAATAGCACGCCCCAGAATCTCGCGTACCCTCCCCTGATCACGGACGAGCCTTGGCCTAAGTTCAGTATGATTGCGGGATAACCTAGCATATAATTCCTCTATACCTGCTTCGTCCAACTCTAGGCCCCCTCAATATAAACCTACGGTAAACAGGTAAATATGCGGCCCGTGTCAGGAGCAATGAGCGTAGAAACATTTATATAATAGGTAATAAGAATCCATATAAGTGGTGGCACATCGTGGCTGTAACGCCTGAGGACTTATATCCACAAGAGTTCATCGGTAAATTCCTGACTACGTGGTACATGTATGGAGGAAACCGTGACGTAATAGCGCGGGAGCTTGGGGTACCCAGAAGGGTTATTGGCTCACTTGCCGTGATCTTTGGTTTAAGCAAGGAGAAGCCTAGGACATGGAATCTTGAGGATATCCTTCGGGTTCGCGAACTCTACTTGGAGGGTAGAACAATAAAGGAGATATCAGCCGAGATCGGCTTAAGTGAGGATTTAGCGAAACACTTGATAATACTCGCTACAGTACATGACCGAGATAGGCTCCGGGAAATACATTACAAGAGGATGATGGAACGCAGGGGGGCACATTACCGCAGAGTCCCATACAAGCCCACTATTCCATGCAGTAAGTTCGATCTAAGCAAAGACAAGTTAAGGGCTTTGGGTAGACTAGGCATGACGGTGCGTGACATAGCCTCGGCGTATGGTGTCCCTATAACCTGTATCAAGAGGCTCCTGAAGTCCTATGGGATAAAACTGATTCCATCTAAGAACTTCAAGCGGTTATATGAGCTGGTGACACGCGACCTCAAGGAAAAGGGATACGCCGTCAACAAGGACTATAAGGGAATCCTCAAGATGCACCCAACCGCTACTGAATTCTATTACCTATCACTAGTAATACCAGGTGCTAGAATGCTCCATATCCGGAACTTGGCAACCTGGAATTACCGGATATTCAATCCTAGGATGTTCAAAACCTCGATACTCTGGCTGGAGGGGCGCGAGGACGCCCTAGCAGATTACATAATAGAGAACCTAGCAGACAGCAGGGTAAACGTGTACGTCCTATCAATGCTACTCAGGAGATCCGGTGCCACAGAGAAACTAGTGCGAACTGTGCAATCTAAGGTAGTCGACGCGATAATAA
>JALTNS010000220.1 GCA_027000565.1 Rhizobiaceae bacterium
CGCGTTCATAAAGTGATCTCGATCAAGGGTTTCTTCGATTTTCTTCAAACTCTGCCCGGTGTGCTTCACATAAATTTTGTTAAGCCGGTTTTTGAGCTTGATAATATCTTGCGCATGGCGCTCGATATCCGATGCCTGCCCCTGGAACCCGCCGGAAGGCTGATGCAGCATAACCCGGGCATTGGGCAATGCAAATCTCATGTCCTTGGCTCCAGCTGTCAATAATAATGAGCCCATTGATGCCGCCTGCCCCATACACAAGGTGCTGACTGCAGGTTTGATAAACTGCATTGTATCATAAATTGCCATGCCCGATGTCACCACACCACCAGGTGAATTGATATAAAGGGATATTTCCTTTTTCGGATTTTCCGCTTCCAGGAACAGCAATTGGGCGCAGACCAATGTCGACATGCCGTCTTCTATAGGCCCGGTAATGAAAATAATTCGCTCTTTTAGAAGTCTGGAAAAAATGTCATAGGCACGTTCCCCGCGATTGGTCTGTTCAACCACCATGGGAACAAGGTTCATATAGGTTTCAATCGGATCCTTCATCGGATGCCTTTCTGTTGCGGCAGCATTGCGCCATTTATCGGTTGATTTGGTGTTTGTGCTTATACCGCAGAATCACCAGAAACGAATCTCTTGTTGGAGTAGAAGATAGGTTAGGTGAACACCAGGTTAAAGGGGGGATCGAAATCGGGATTGGTTGCCGGAAATTGCCGGGCATTCTGGTCTCAAACTACTGGCATATCAGCGAATCAGATGTGCAATAGAATTGGCGTAATATTGCAGTATCAGTTTTTCATCCTGGTGGGCTGAATATAGTCCGTCCTGTTCAACTACAAGATGGCGAAGGGTCAACATCCGCAAGCCAGAACTTACCGCATAATCACGATCCTTGCGCGGAATGTGAACATGGGCTCCGGACTTTTCAAGGGATTTTACCAGCGCAAAAGTACGGGATTTAACCGCAACCTCGCTCATCTTGCTCTTACCTGCCTGCAAAAACACGGTGGAAACCAGTGATACCGGCAAAACCGGGATAACGGCTCCGATGCCAGACATTAGTTTTTCACCAAGTTTTGCAATACTTTCAAATCGTTCGGCTTCCGGTAGTTCACGCAGGTCGGTCTTTTGCTCTTTCAGCCAATTTTTCAGCGATATCGGCGCGCCAAAACTGACACAGGCATAACCGTATCGATAAAGTCTGCCCTGCAGGCGAAGTTTGATATTACGCCCGAAAAACTTTAGAATTTTGCCCAATGTTACCTTGAAAGTTCGTCCACCAATCTCCTTCGAAGCTCTGGAAGTCAAAATCCGGTCTTCCATCACCCGGTCATAATTCAGCCCGACTGGAATAAACACAATGTCGCGCCCGCCCTGCGGATCAAAATCTCCAACCATGTAACCAAGCAGTCCCAGCCTTGGCGGACGTAACGCCCCATCGCGGCTCAATCCGCCCTCAGGAAAGACCGCCTGCGTTACCCCCTGCCGGGTCGCCATGCGCACATATCGCGCAAGGACCCGCCGATATAGCGGATCGCCGGAATTTCGCCTGATAAAATACGCCCCCATCGACCTGATGACATTTTGCAGCGGAAATATTCGCGCCCATTCACCAACCGCATAGGAAAGTGTAGCGCTGGTCGCCGCCATGTAGGTTAGCAATACATAGTCCATGTTTGAGCGATGGTTGATCACAAAGACCACCGTTGCATCCGGATCAATATTCTTCAGGCTTTCATCGTCAGAATATCCCAACCGTACCCGGTAAATCCATTTCGAGATAAACCGTGACAACCGGGTGCCAAAACGAAAATAGGCAAAAGCGCTGAATGACGGGATTATTTCGTGAGCGAATTTTTGCGCCTGGGCCATCGATACGGCGCGTGGCACATTGTTTTCGCTCGCGTGCAATTCCACCGCCTTGATGACCTCCTGATCATACATCAGCTGGTCGATCAAGGTTTGGCGACGGGTAAGTTTAAACGGCTGTATCCGCAATTGCAGTCGGGTATTGAGTTCATCTATCGCGCGATTGACACGACGGCGAAAAAACCACCGAACACTTGGTGCAAATATACGGTCTGTAAGGCCAATCAGCGCGAATACGAGCAAAATTGCCAATAACCAGAATGGAAGGGTGATCAGACTGGTCAGTGTCAGCCCCTTTCAATACCAACATGCCAATGAATGGCGAATACTATTGACTGCGTCATGTTTAATTAATGCAATCAGGCCGCAATGAGCAGCCTCATGTTAACGCACAGCGCCCGCGAAGATTTTACCCCAAACAGCAACGAGCGAAATCAGACAATGCAATTCCGTCAATTGCGGATGTACACCTGCCCAGCATGACCAATCAGCGTGCCATTGTAAATGCCTGCCTCCAGCATTGAAACAATCGGTACGCGCACCCGCAATCGAAATAATTCCGTCTATTTCAAATCTTTGAGAAACCGCAGCGTGGTGTGTGTGTCCATCGCTTTGCTATACAGGTAGCCCTGCCCCGATTGGCAACCAAGTTCCAGCAGCATTTTTTCCTGCCCGTCGTCTTCGATGCCCTCGGCTATTACCTTGAGATCAAGCCCTGCGCACATCGCAATGATTGCCCGGATAATATGTTCTGAAGGCCTGTCGTCTTCGATTGACGAAATAAACGAACGGTCGATTTTCACCTTGTCGAAATTGAAATCACGCAACCGACCGAGGCTGGATTGGCCGGTACCAAAATCATCGAGCGACAAACGAACACCTTCAGCGCGCAGTTTCTCGACAATCTCAAAAGCCATTTCCGGATCGCCCATGATGGCAGTTTCCGTAATTTCCAATTCGAGACGCTCGGGCGGCAATCCGACGGAATTAATAATGTTAAGGACGCTGTCTGCCGTGGTCGGGTCCATAAGTTGCATAGACGATAAATTAAAAGACAAGAATAGTTCATCCTGCCACGAAAGTGCGGCTGTTGCAGCCTGTTTGAGTAGCGAATCTGACAGAAGGGCCACAAATCCACGCTCTTCCGCCAATGGAATGAACACATCCGGTGGTACAAATCCCAGCTCTTTGTCGGTCCAGCGCGCCAGTGCTTCAAACCCGATTACACAGCCTGTGGTGATATCTACAATCGGTTGAAAATGAGGTTTAACATCACCTGAAGTGATGGCCTGCCGCAAGGCCTGTTCAATTTGGGTCGCCCGTTTCATTTCATCTGCAACCGCATTCGAATAGATGGTAATCTGGTTGCGGCCACGTTTTTTAGAGCGGTAAAGTGCCGTGTCGGCGCTGCCCATTATGTCCGAATAGGTATCACCGCCAAATGGATGAATGGCAAAACCAAACGAACCGGAAAGCCTGACAAAGCGTTCTCCCAGATCATAAGGGGCCGACAAAACGTCACGCACCGCGTCGCCCACATCATAGGCATCCGATTCAGTAAATGTGTAAGGCAGGACAAATGCAAATTCATCACCTCCAAGACGGGCTGCCAACCCGCCTTTGGGCAAACAAGAACTCAGCCTTTGGGCAATCTGCTTGAGAATTGTATCGCCAGCTGCATGCCCAAACAAATCATTGATCGGTTTAAATCCATCAAGATCCAGAATTCCAATAGCAAACGGTGCCGGATCGTCAGCCCGTTCGGCAATCAAACGCTCAATGGTATCTTCCAGCCTGCGCCTGTTTGCCAGTCCGGTCAGAGAGTCCGTATAGGCCAGTTCGACCATGCTTGGTGTGGCGCCACTATTGACTTCACCCAATTGATCTTCATTGGAAATCTCAGTCGCCAAATTCGCTGGTGCTGTTGCTACTCTTGCCATTTAACCCTCGCCACAGAATTTACTGTCTGCCGTCAAAACTCGACAGTCCCCGACAATAGATATCACTATCGGGTCGCCAACAAGTAAATCTGCGAGTGAATTTAACGGTGTGGTAAAGCAAGTCTTACAGACCAACTTAAATATGAATTTAATATGAAACCATATTGGCAACTATTCGACAGAATAGATTTCGTGTGGCGTCAAGGTTTTCAGGCCGTAATTTTATCAGACCCATCACCGGTTCTGCTATCCGGCATCCAGTGGATGATCTTTTCTGCCAGTTTATCCGGGCTGATCGGCTTGGACATGTAGTCGTCCATACCTGCTTCAATGCACTTCTCCCGGTCATCCTTGAGAGCATGGGCTGTAACGCCGATAATTGTTGGTCGGTAATCAGACGGATCGTTGCTGTTGTACATTTTGCGAATTTCTGCCGTTGCATCATGGCCGTTCATAACCGGCATGGAGACATCCATTAGCACAATCGTCGGTCTCAGCTGATCTATTTCGTCAACCGCCAATTTGCCGTTACCTACAATTTTGAACTGATAGTTGAGGTGTGTAAGAATTTGTTCAAAAACCATCTGATTGACTTCATTGTCTTCGGCAACAAGAATATCAATTTTACTGGTTTCAGCAAAAACCTGTTCTTCCATCACAGTGTTTTCTGCAACCGCAATCAACGACTGCACATCATCAAGCATCAGGGCATCCTGAATGGCTGTGCGGCTGACAGAAGCTTTGGGTGTCTTCAATTCGGGTGCCACCACTTCCACACTGTCACCCTTATGGAAAGGTGTTTTCCCCTCTCTTCGACGTTTGGCAGAAATTACATCGACGATATTTTCCAGCAATTGAGATGCCCGCGCGGGCTTGGTCAAATGCGCCTCGATATCAAGCTGCTTGAACTCTGTGGTTTCGCCAACATTGTCGACCGAGGTTAACATGACGATCGCGGTGGCTTGCAAGTCCTCGTCGTTTCGAATTACCCGCGCAACATCAATACCGTTCATATCCGGCATGTGATAGTCCAGCACAATCAAGTCAAAGGGATTTGACTGGCCACATGCCTGGCGCAGCATCGCCAACCCTTCAAGGCCGGATGCAGCTTCTGCTCCGTCAAGATGCCAGGCCGAGAATTGCTCCAGCAAAATGGAGCGATTTACCTTGTTATCGTCAATCGCCAAAATTCG
>JALTNS010000221.1:0-13037 GCA_027000565.1 Rhizobiaceae bacterium
TTAATAAAATAATCTGGTTGGGAACATTATGGCAAAAGCTCCTTTGCTGTCGTTGCAGCAAATCGGCAAAACATTTTCCAATGGCACTGAAGCCTTGCGCGGCATGTCGATGGATATTGAACAGGGCTCGTTCGTAAGTCTGCTCGGGCCTTCCGGCTGCGGCAAGTCAACAGTGCTGAAAATTATCGCCGGTCTTGGCAATCTGACCACCGGCAGGGTTGCGTGGCCGGCTTCCAAGGTGGATGATTTTGGTCGCCCGGATTGCGAAATATCATTTGTATTTCAGGAACCGACATTGATGCAATGGGCAACGGTCTTTGAAAATGTCTGGTTGCCGCTGCGGCTTAAAGGTGTTTCGCGAAATGCTGCAAAGGATCAGGTCGAAGAGGCGCTTGATATGGTCGGCTTGCATGATTTCCCGGAATCCTATCCGCGGGAATTATCCGGCGGCATGAAAATGCGGGTGTCGATTGCGCGCGCGTTGATTACCCGGCCAAAACTGCTGTTGATGGACGAGCCATTTGCGGCGCTGGATGAAATTACACGCTTCAAGCTTAACAATGATCTGCTGCACCTTTGGGAAAAATTCAACTGGACAGTTATTTTTGTCACCCATTCGGTGTTTGAAAGTGCCTATCTTTCCGATCGAATTGTGGTGATGGCGGCGCGACCGGGCAGGGTGGTTGCGGATCTGGCGGTGGATGCACCCTATCCCCGTGACGACGATTTTCGTACCTCCAAGGATTACAATGAATATTGTCGCAAGGCATCCAATGCCTTGCACGCAGCAATGGATGCAGGGGATCATTTATAATGAGCGACATGGCTAATCAGCAAAATACGGAGACCGTTGTTCCGGTTGACGCGGTGGAAATGCGCAAGGCACAGGCCCTGAAACGTGAAAAAATCGGTCGTTGGCTGTTGCCGATGATTGTTGTGGTTTTGAGCATTATTGCCTGGGACCGTGTGGTCGTGTGGAATAATATTCCTCATTATATTATTCCCGGGCCTGGACGGGTTTTGCAATCTCTGATCACCGACTGGGATATTCTTATCGGCTCTTTGGGCACCACCTTGCTGATTACATTTTCGGCGCTGGCAATCGCCATTATCGGCGGGGTCGGACTGGCGGTGTTGTTTGCCCAGTCAAAATGGATCGAGATGACGTTTTTCCCCTATGCCGTGATCCTGCAGGTCACGCCGATCATTGTTATTGCGCCGCTGATATTTATCTACGTGGAATCCAAATTTGTCGGCCTTCTGATTTGTGCCTGGATCGTGGCATTTTTTCCGATTCTTTCCAATACCACCCTGGGGCTGAATTCCGCGGACCACAATTTGCGTGATATGATGAAGCTCTATGGAGCCAGTCGCTGGCAGACCTTACGGTTTTTAAGATTGCCCGCAGCACTGCCGTATTTTCTTGGCGGTTTGAAAATTGCCGGCGGGTTGTCACTGATTGGTGCTATTGTGGCCGAGTTTGTTGCCGGTTCCGGCGGGGTTGGGTCCGGCCTTGCATTCCGTATTCTTGAAGCCAGTTACCGGTTGAACATCCCACGGATGTTTGCGGCGATTATTCTGATCTCCGTTTCCGGCGTTCTGATCTTCATGTTTATGACATTCTTGTCGTGGCTGTTCTTGCACAAGTGGCACGACAGCGCGATTAAACGGGAGAACTGAGTGGAATACGGAAACTGGATTGCACATTGTAAATCTACAGGAGCCTGATGTTGACATCTGACATTCTGATCCAGACCGGTGCCAAACCTCAGCCGGGTGTCATGCAGATTTGTACACGGTCACCAAATCCTGCAGGCCAACTTGAGCAATTGTATGTGCTCAAGGGCGATGCTGTGTCTGGTCCTGTTAAACGCCTTGTTGCAGGGTCAAAGGCCGATATTCCTCCCGCCAATGGTCCTGACGGGCAGCGAAATTTGCGAGTGTTGCATTTCAACGATCTGCATAACAATCTTACCGATCTTTCAGGCGATACCAAGGGTACCAGGCGGTTTTCGCAAATGGTGAAACGGGTCAATGACGCCCGCGCTGCAGTTCAGAAAAACGACGCCCTGTTGTTTCTCTCGATTGGTGATGACCACACCGGCACGGGGTTCGATGAGTTGCTTGGCTGGAGCACGGAGCAGTTTGTTGCCGATGCCAGTTACCGGGCCTATTCGGCTGCCGGGGTCGATTGTTCGGTGCTCGGCAATCACGAAATTGACCGGGGGACGGCCCTGTTGGCCAGGGGAATCGAGCAGGATGCCCGGTTTCCGATCCTAAGTGCCAATGTGCATTCATCATTTCATCTTGAAGCGGGCAGGGACTATTTTCCCGCAGCCATTGCGGTGTGCAACGGTTTGCGTATTGCGATGATTGGCCTGACCACAAGGGTTGAAACCAAGGTTGGGCAACCAAACGATCTTGGCCTTGCGGTGGCCAGCCCGGTTGAAGTAATTTCAAATATTCTGCCTGCGATTGAACCACATGTGGATGTGGTGCTGATCCTGTCCCATTGCGGATATGGTGATGGGCAACACCGCAGCGGCAAGGCGGCTGTGGTGCGCGATATTGGCGAAGCCGATTTTGCCATTGCACGGGCGGCAAAACCATTGACCGACAAACCGCTCTTTGTGCTCGGCGCCCACACCCACACAGTCATCAACAATGACGGACTTGAGGAGAATAATATTTTCGATGGTGTTCCGGTGCTGCAGGCCGGTGCCAAGGGGCAGTTTATCGGTGAACTGGCACTCGATTTATCCGGTACGGGTGATTGCGAAATTCGCAAGGTTTGCCTTCATGCGATAAAGCCCAACAACAAGGATGCATCCGATCCGGAACAACCGGGCGATTATGATGCGGAATTTGAGAATGCCCACATCAAGCCACTGATTGACGAAATTGAAAAAACGCTGACCCGCGAGATTGCAAAGGTGACAACAAATGCATTGTCGTTTGAAGACACCGTGCTTGATCGATATGCAGGGGAATCGGCGCTGATCAATTTCATGTGCGATGCTATTCATACGCGGCTGAACGAGGCCACCTACAAGGTTGATATATGTTTGCTCAATGGTGCGACCGTGTTGAGCGGGGTGGAGCCTGGATCATTGTCGCTTGGTGCATGGTTTGATGTCATGCCTTATCCGGACCAGGTGTTTATCCTCACCATTACCGGCAAAGAGCTCGAAACCATCCTCAATAACAATGCCAAGCGCATTTTACGCCCGGAAGAAATTGAACATATCGATTATCATGACTTCCTGCCGCGTGGTTATTTCCACAGTTCGAAACAATTGCGATATACAATCGACCTTGGCAATGCGGCGAAAGATGCGCAGGCCACAGGGATTGAGATCAATGGTACACCGATTGCCGCGCTTTATGATCAGCAATTCAAGGTGGCAATGCCGACATATTTGGCATTGGGCGCATTTGGCGAACGCTGGAACGGCCAAACAATCGGTGGCGGTGTGGCCGATGAACCTGCCGGCTATGATCTGCGTCAATTACCCGCCACCAATACCGGACTAATCTTCCGGAATCAAATTTCCGCCTATATCCTGTCACTGGGAGGGCTTGTGGACCGAAATTACAAGGATGGTCGATTGACAATTCATTCTGCTGCCGGGAGCGATGGTTAATGTCCAAGCGAAATCGAAGTGATTTTTATTGGGCCAATCATACCAGTCCCGCATTGGCGGAGCTGGCAAAAAGCGATCCGGTTGCAGTATTACCAATCGGTGCAATTGAACAACATGGTCCGCATCTGCCATTGGCGGTGGATACGGATATCAACTGCGGACTGGTGAGCGCTACGGTTGAATTGCTTGCCCGAACTGACTTGCCAGTATTGTTCCTGCCAACCATGCCGGTTGGCAAAAGCAGCGAACATCTTGATTTCGCCGGGTCGCTGTCGTTTTCAACCCAAACACTGATTGCCATGTGGATGGAAATTGGTGCCTGTGTGGCCGCATCCGGGGTGCGACGGCTGGTGTTTTTTAACAGCCATGGCGGCCAGGTGGCGCCAATGGATATTGTTGCCCGCGATCTTCGAATAAAACATGATTTGTTGACATTTTCCTGCAACTGGTTCGGGCTTGGCCTGCCAGACGGTCTGATATCGGACCACGAAAACCGCCACGGTATTCATGCGGGAGAACTTGAAACTTCAATGATGCTGCATCTGCATGAAGATAAGTGCGAGATGGACAAGGCGCAGAATTTCAAGTCCCGGATAGAAGATTTAAACGATACCACCCGGCATCTTGGCCTTGGCCCGGGTGGGAAACTGGGCTGGAAGGTTGGCGACCTGAACCCGCATGGCGCTTGCGGGGATGCGACAAAAGCAAGTGCTGCAACCGGCAAAGCGGCGATAGACTTTGTTGCCGAAAGGTTTGTGGAAATGCTTGGCGAAGTCCACGCTTATGATCCGAGCAAGCGGAGCTAGGGTTTGGGGGAATTCTGGCTTCAGTCTCCTGAGAATTTTTCGCATTATGTGCTGAAAAATGTCCGTATTCCGTCCGCGTTGTGCACTATTTTTGCCGCTGACAATGGTTGGTGCGAAGCCGATGTGGAGATCAAAAACGGACAAATTGGTGAAGTTGTTCCTTCCGGCAAAAAAGACTTCGCAGGAATGCCGGAAGTGGACGCCGATCAGGGAATATTGCTTTCAGGTCTTGTTGATTGCCATACTCATATCGACAAGGCGCACGTGGCCGCATTTGCCGATTTTCCACCGGGAAACCTTGGCGATGCCATATCGGCGATGGTTGAAAACAAAAAAACTTGGACACCGGAAAATCTTGAAACGCGCGTTGAATTTTCCCTGCAATCAGCTTTTGCCTGCGGAGTTCGGGCGATGCGCAGTCATGTGGATTATTCACCCGATACGCCGGATTTTGTCTGGCAGGTTATGCGCGAGGCGGTCAATCGTTGGCGTGACCGAATTGAACTTCAGCTCTCGCCGTTGGCAAATATTGTGCAATATGATGCGCCTGATTTTTGCACCCGCACCTATGAAGCTGCTGGTGAACAGGGCATTCTTGGGCTTTTTACATATGACCAGCAGGATCTGGTTGCCCGGTTGACGCCATTGTTTGAACATGCGCAAGCAAACGGCTGGGACATAGATCTGCATGTGGACGAGGGACTGGATGCCTCGCTTGATGGTCTTAATGCGGTGGCTGAAGTGGCGCTTGCGACTAATTTTACCGGCACCATTTTATGCGGCCATTGCGTCGCGCTTAATTCCTATGATGAAGCACGGCGAAAACGGGTAATCGCCCGCTCGCTTGAAGCCGGTCTGCACTTTGTCTCGCTGCCGGTAACCAACCTTTATCTGCAGGGGCGGGAAAATAACGGCCTGCCGCAGCTGCGTGGCATGACCCCGGTTGGCCATCTGGTTGAAGCGGGTGCGACCGTATCGCTTGGCGCGGACAATGTGCGTGATGGATTTTGCGCATTGGGTGAGTTTGATCCGATGGCGGTGCTTAATCTTGGTGCTCAGGTTGGCCATCTCGATGAACCGGGCCGCGACTGGGCGGCACTGATTACATGCAATCCGGCCCGGACTATGGGGCTTGCATGGGATGGCATGATTGGGGCCGGAGCACCTGCTGATTTGATGCTCTATTCAGCCCGCACCAGCAGCGAACTTGGAGCCCGCGGCATGCAGGCGAAGATTTCCATCAAGAAGGGCAAATGGTTTGATATTCCGCTGCCCGATTACCGCAATTTAACTGGATAGGTGTTTTTATGACTGACAGGAAAATCAATTGGGATGGATTTCTTGGTGATGTCAACGGCATTGAGATCATCGATGATCCGCAACGGGTGCGGTTGAAATCGCGCGATTATTTCTGGTACAGCCCGATTTTGAACGATGTGTTGAGGAAACGCACGGCCAAACTGGTTGTGGTGCCCAAAAATGAGGCGGAAGTAATCACGGTCGCATCCGCCTGCGCTAAATGGAAGGTGCCAATCACCGTGCGTGGGGGTGGCACCGGAAATTACGGCCAGGCGGTTCCACTGGTTGGCGGAATTATTCTCGACATTACCCGCCTCGACCGGGTGCTTGAAATTGGCGACGGTTTTGTGCGCTGTGAAGCGGGTATGCTGGTTGAGCAACTCGACAAGGAAGTTCACAAAAAAGAGCAGGAACTTTTGATGTGGCCTTCCACCCGAAGCCAGGCAACAATTGGCGGGTTTATTGCCGGTGGTTCCGGCGGTATTGGTTCTGTCCGTCACGGGGTGCTGCGGGATGATGGCAATGTGCGTTCGCTGCGCATTGTCACCCTGGAAGAAGAACCGCGGATTATTACGCTTGAAGGCCCGGACATCCAAAAGGCTCACCATGCCTATGGTACCAACGGAATAATTACCGAGCTGGAACTTGCCCTGCAGCCCGCGGTTGACTGGCACCATGCGGTGGTTTTGTTTGATGATTATGCCGAAGGCGTACGTTTTGGCGAGGCCTTGTGTCGTGATGACTACGATATTTATCTTATCTCGGTGGTCGATAAACGGTTTTCGCCGTTTTATCGCCAGTTGAAGGACTATTTTCCCAACAACAAACATGCGGTGTTTTCGATGGTTGGGCCGACAACAATCGCCCAATTCAAGGCGGATGCGGCTTCCCGGGGCGGCGAGGTTAGCCTGATGATAAGCGATGATGAACTGGTACAGGAAGGTATTACGCCCAGTTATGAATGTGCCTGGAACCACACAACCCTGCAGGCACTGAAGTCCGACCGTTCGTGGACATACCTGCAAATTGCCTATCCACAACCCTATGACCCGACGGCCGATCAGGCGATCATGGCAGAATTTGGTGATGAACTTTATTTGCACCACGAATTTGCCCGCGAACGTGGTGATTACCAGTTGTTTGCCCTGCCGCTGCTGAAATTCTCCAGCAAGGAACGGCTTTACCAGATTTCAAACAGGTTCGAAGAACTTGGCTGCGGGGTGTTTGATGCCCACGTTTATACCATCGCCGAAGGCGGCATGAAGGTGGTTGACCCTGTGCAAATGGCGTTCAAACACGAGGCCGACCCCTATGGATTAATGAATCCGGGTAAAACCAGCCGCGAAGAGGCCGATGCGGTACTGGCAGAATATGGGGAAGGTTGATCACACAGGAACAAACAACACCCCCGTACCAACAATGACCAGCCCAAGTCGCACGATTATCGGTTTTGGTGCAATGATGCCATAGGATACCAGTGTCAGCGCAACCGCGACCTTCAGGGCAGATAAAACTGCCCAAAGCGGGTATTCCAGCAACTGTATGAGATAGGGGTTGGCGATCATTCCAAGTGGAATAAGATAAAGTCCGAGACCGAGCGCCATCGCGCTGCCTGCGACCTTCAGCCAGTTTTCCTCAACCATTCCAGCGGCAATGAACACCGCCCCACACACCGGCGGGGTTATCGTGCTTAAAAGCGCAAACCAGAATACAAACAAATGCGCTTGCAACGGTTCCAGTCCAAGGCCAATCAACGCCGGACCAGCGACCGATACACTGATCACATAGGCGGCGGTGGTCGGAACTTCCATGCCGAGAATCAGACATGCAAGTGCGGTGAGCAACAGTGCCGGCCACAATTGACCGCCGGAGCCGGAAAGTATCAGCGACGTGATTTTAACGCCGAGACCGGTTATGCCGAGAACACCGATGATGATCGAGGCGCAAATTATGATGGCCGCGATCATCGAAACCTGTTTACCTGCTCCAATGCAAACCTTGCCAAGCCTTTCGAAAACCTGATCTTTGTTGATCAATCCACCGGCATTGAAAAACAGCAATAATGCAGCCGAAAGAATTGCCATGGAGGCGGCATATTGCGGGGTATATTGACCGCCAAACATGCCCCACATCAGCACTGAAAATGGCACCAGAAAAAATGCCGAGGTGATCAGTACCGTTTTTATTGCCGGTTGTTGGTCGGCGGGCAGGCCCTTCAGTTCGTAACGTTGGGAAAACGCATTGATGCCGACCCATACGGCTAGGAAAAATAACAACGCAGGCAATAGCGCCGCTGCCATGATGCCGGTATAGGGAACACCGGTGAGCTCGACCATGACAAAGGCTCCTGCTCCCATCAGCGGCGGCATGATTTGTCCGCCGGATGAGGCAACCGCCTCAACGGCACCGGCAAGTGAGCGCGGATAGCCAAGTTTGGTCATTGCAGGCAGGGTGATTGCCCCGGTGGAGGCGACATTGGCGGAAGCCGAGCCTGAAATTGAACCAAACAGGGCAGATGATATGACTGAAACCTTGGCGGCCCCGCCTTTCAACCGACCGGCAGCGGATGCTGCAACATTCATAAAACCTTCACCAGCTTCACCGGCGTTGAGCACGGCGCCAAATATAACGAAAATAGCCACAATCGAAACTGAAACACCGGTCAAACTGCCCCAAATGCCGCCTTCGGCGATGGTGAGTGTGCCCAGAAAACTTTGCAGTGGCGTACCTGGATGGCCAAATTCACCCGGAATATACTGACCAAATAACCCGTAGGCGAGGGCGATGCTTGCTACCATTGGCAACGGCCAGCCGATCGATCGGCGGGCCATTTCGAGAACCGTTAGCAGCAGGACAATAGCGATGAAAACCTGAAAGTCGGAGTTGATATAACCGTATTGATCGGAAAGCATGGACTGGTTCCAGGCAATCCAAAGGGTGGCAAACAATCCGAATGCGCCAATGAGTGCGCCGGACCAGCGGGCAAAGGGCGTTTTGGCGATAAATATCAATGTCCACGGCAGGGCCAGCGCCATATGAATGGGTCGGGCGATGAGGTTGGGCACCAGACCGGAAAATATCAGCCACAGATGAAACGCAATCGTTGCTGCGCCGAGGGCAATCCATATTGGATGAGGTTTTTCAGGCATACGAACCGGTTTCTAATTTTACCAACGGAACAAAAAGCCCGGGATTTCACACCCGGGCTAATAATTCACTTTGTGATCAAAACCTACATCTGGTCAGCGGTGATTTCGAAACCGGCTTCCTTGTAATATTTGATCGCGCCGGGGTGAATCTTGCTTTTGATGTTGCCCATCAATCCCTTGTCAACAGCGTTCCACCATGCGGCTCCCTTGCCCATATTGGCTTTTTCCTGCCAGTAGGTTTTAGTCAGTGCATAGGCCGTGTCATCGGCCATATTGGTTGTGGTATAGGCAACAACCGGCAGCGATGTGGTGACGATGTCGGAAGTTTGTCCGGCATATGTGCCGGCAGGAATAACAATTCGGGTGCGTTTGCTGATTTTAATCTGCTCATCGGTGAGCGATATGACGGTCACCCCGGTGCTTGCCGCTGCTTCAATGACATTCGGGGCAGGATAGGACCCGGCAGTAACAAAACCATCGATCTGGCCATTCTTGAGCGCTGGCACAGCATTCGACAATTCAACTTCGGCCAGTTTGACTTTGCCCTCCAGCCCGAATTTTTTGAGATATTTTGCCCCCTCGCGGGCACCAAACGATCCTTTGCCAAGCAGGATTGTCTTGCCTTCCATCCCGGCAAAATCTTTCACCCCGGATTTATTGCTCATGACAAAATGCATGGTCAGTGAGGGGATCGGGAACAGGGCACGAATATCGTTAAATTTGGGGTTGGTCTTGTCTTTGAACATCGCCTTGCCACCTTTGGCCAGCCGTACCAGTACCGGCGGTGTGGTGAAGACATAATTGCCCGGGCGAACAGCCGATTCCATAACGTTTTGCACGGATCCCTGGCTTTCTTCCACCGTGACAATGATGTTGCCATCGGAGCCCTTTTTCATCGCTTCGGAAATCTGTACCGCCATTTGGTAATAGGACGATGTGGATTTGGCCGATTTGTAGGTAACGCGGGTTTGGGCCTGTGCTGCAAATGCAACGGCAAGGCCGACGCCGGATAGGCTGAGAATTTTAAGCAGTTTCATTGATTTCTCCCTGATTATTCGAGTTTTTTGTGATATGTTTTCTGGTTTCTGCCGGGCACTTTAGGGGCAGAAAGCGTCGTGCACAATAGGGTTGGGTCTCCGACTTTGAAGGATCGGGAAATATTCGTCTGCAATCCGGTTTAGGGGTAGCAAGTGTCGGGCAAGTATGAGTAAATTATAACTAACATGTTTGTTTGCGGAGAATCGGAATATGGGACGCCTGACAGGAAAATCGGCATTTGTAACCGCTGCCGGACAGGGCATCGGCCGGGCATCGGCGTTGGCTTTGGCTGACGAGGGGGCGAAGGTATTTGCGACCGACCTTAACGGCGATCTGTTGGCGGATTTGCCTGAAATTTCGAAGAACATTGAAGTATCGATTCTCGATGCACGTGACGCGAATGCAATATCAACGATGGCAGGAGAAATCGGGCCGGTTGATATTCTGTTCAACTGTGCGGGCTATGTGCACCACGGGACAATATTGGAGGCGACAGACGGGGAATGGGATTTCGCCTTCGACCTGAATGTCAAATCAATGTACCACACCATACGTGCATTTTTGCCGGCGATGTTGGAAAATGGTGGCGGGTCGATCATCAATATGGCATCGGCGGCATCGTCGATCAAAGGTGCCCCCAACCGGTTTATCTACAGCACCACCAAGGCGGCGGTCATCGGACTGACCAAATCGGTTGCTGCTGATTTCATTACAAAGGGGATTCGCTGTAACGCCATCTGCCCCGGTACCGTGCAATCACCTTCGCTGGAGGACCGGATCAAGGCGCAGGGCGACTATGACAAGGCCAAGGCGGCATTCGTCGCTCGCCAGCCGATGGGGCGGCTGGGAACGGCCGAAGAAATTGCCGGACTGGTGGTCTATCTGGCAAGCGATGATGCCGCATTTACTACCGGAACCACTCACCTGATTGACGGCGGCTGGTCTTTGTAATTTGATTCATTTGTAAAGGTTAAAGCTATGAAATTATTGCGCTTTGGAGAATCCGGAAGCGAGAAACCGGGGCTGCTTGACGGGGATGGCAACATACGTGATCTTTCTGCTCATATCGATGATGTGGGTGGTGAGGCGCTTTCGTCCTCATCACTGCAATCTCTTGATGAGCTGGATATTGCCAGCCTGCCAATTGTCGAGGGCAATCCGCGATTAGGGCCATGTGTTGCGGGAACCGGAAAATTTATCTGTATCGGGTTGAATTTTTCTGACCACGCGGCTGAAACCGGGGCGACAGTACCGCCGGAGCCGATCATTTTTATGAAAGCCACATCAGCGATAGTCGGGCCGAATGATGATGTTCAAATTCCACGTGGTTCGGTTGCAACCGATTGGGAGGTCGAGCTCGGTGTGGTCATTGGAAAAACTGCAAAATATGTCAGCGAAGAAGATGCGCTGGACTATGTTGCCGGATATTGTGTGTGTAATGATGTTTCTGAACGGGATTTCCAGGCCAAACGCTCGGGCCAGTGGACCAAGGGCAAATCCTGCGACACCTTTGGACCAACCGGACCGTGGCTGGTTACCAGAAGTGAAATAACCGATCCCAACAATCTCGCCATGTGGTGCGAGGTCAATGGCCACCGTTATCAGGACGGTTCGAGCAAAACCATGATCTACCAGATTCCGTTTCTGGTGTCCTATCTCAGCCAGTTCATGTCACTTCATCCAGGCGACATCATTTCCACCGGCACACCGCCGGGGGTCGGGCTTGGGCTTAGACCGCCGACATTTCTCAAACCCGGCGATGTGATCGAACTTGGTATCGAAGGACTGGGCTCACAGCGTCAGGATGTGGTGCAGGGGTGAATTGATCCGGTAAAGTTGATGCTGTTTGAAGTGACATTATACTTGCGATTGATCATTGTGGTGTCCATCATTTAAGGTTGATCCATAATGTTTTGTCCGCTTCCTGTATATTTAAGTTCACCGTTGAAGCTGTTGGCAGTTCTGACCTCTTTGGTGTGGAGTTCCGAAGCGATGGCTGGTGAATATGAAACCGGCAAAGAGGTGTTTCAACGCCAATGGCAAGTCAACGCAACCAAAACCCAACCGGGCGGATTGGGTCCGCTTTATAACGCCAACTCCTGCCTTGCTTGCCACATTGATAATGGCCGTGGTCGTCCTCCGGAAGCCGGCAGTGCTGATCCGTCTTTTGTGTTTCGAATTTCTATCCCGCCGCAAACTGAAAATGAGCGGCTTCAGTTGACGCTTGATGAGGTTTCTTCAATTGCAGAGCCGCGCTATGGCCGCCAGATTCAGACGCGGTCGGAAAACGGCAAGCCGGGAGAGGCAAGCGTCAGCGTTCGGTATATCGACAAACCTTTTGTGCTTGATGATGGCGAAGTAGTGATGTTGCGGCGCCCCAAATACGATATCGGTGATTTTCGATTTGGGAGTTTTCACGGAGATTTGCAGGCTTCACCTCGCATTGCCCAGCCGCTGGCCGGGGTCGGGTTGCTCGCCAGTATTCCGGCAAATGATATTATCCGGTGGGCCGACCCCGATGATGTCAACGGTGACGGGATTTCCGGTCGGGTTAATATGGTGTGGGACATAGCAGCGGGAAAACCGGCGCTCGGTCGGTTTGGCTGGAAAGCGACACAGCCGAATTTATTGCAGCAGACTGCGGCGGCCTTTGCCCAGGATATCGGAATAACGTCCGGATTATTCCCGCAAACAGCAGAGGGGTGCGCAGACAAGGCACCAGCGTGCGTCTTTTTGTCGGCTAATCAGGATGGTGACAGTGTGGTGGAAATTACACTGAACGAGCTTGAGCAGGCCACAGAATATGTGGGAGGATTGCAGCCCGTGAAGAACAGAGGGTTTGCTGTTTCCGGGCCAATAGCAGACGGAAGGGATATTTTTGTTCGCACTGGTTGCGCAACATGCCATCGCTCCTCTTACAAGGTGGAGATACCCGATCAATCCGGATTGATACAAAAACAAACGATTTATCCCTATTCCGATTTGTTATTGCATGACCTTGGAGCGGGCTTGGCCGATCATCGTCCGGTTGCCGATGCAAGCGGTTGGGAATGGCGAACCCAGCCACTTTGGGGTACCCGCGAGGCATTGAAATCCAACCG
>JALTNS010000221.1:13047-17544 GCA_027000565.1 Rhizobiaceae bacterium
CACGATGGTCGTGCCCGGACGATCATCGAAGCGATTTTGTGGCATGGCGGTGAGGCGCGGAAAGTGCGGGCTAAATTTGCGGCGCTTGACAAACGGGAACGCGGGTTGCTGATTTCATTTGTGAGCGGCTTGTGACCGCCGTGCGATCAACTGGTTCCAGCCCGTTGTCCCGGCGGTGAATGGCGATGTTATGAAATTCCGCTCCATATCCCTGTTGTTGATCGCCGAAGTTTTTGCCATGAGCCTGTGGTTTGTTTCTGCCGCTGTCTTGCCCGAGATGGTGCGTGAGAGCGAACTTTCAGCGTTTCGCCAGGCGGCAATGTCGAGCGGGGTTCAGGCGGGTTTTGTCCTCGGGGCTTTGATATCGGCAATATTGGGCATTGCCGATCGCTTTGATCCGCGCCGGGTTCTTGCATTTTCGGCGGTTGCGGCCGGGCTGATCAATGCAACCCTGTTGGTGATTGAGCCGGGGGGGCTGTTGGCCATACTTGCACGGTTTATAACCGGCGCATTGCTGGCCGGAGTCTATCCGGTAGGCATGAAAATCGCCGTGGGGTGGGGCGAAAAAGACCGTGGATTTCTGGTCGGTGCGCTGGTTGGAGCACTGACACTTGGTTCGGCTTCACCGCATTTGATTGCCTTATTTGGCGGGTCAGACTGGCGAACAACGATTTTGATTGCATCATTGGCATCGATAACTGCCGGATTTCTGGCGCTCAAAGTATCGCTGGGGCCATTTCACCTGATCGCTGCCCGGTTTAACCCGAAGATTATCACCAGCGCCTGGACCAACCGCCGGGTGCGGCTTGCCTATGCCGGTTATCTTGGTCACATGTGGGAACTTTACGCCATGTGGGCGTGGATAGCTGCAGCAACCGCCGTTTCTTATAACGCGACGCTTTCCTCAGCAGATGCGGAGTGGTTTTCCAAACTAACGGCGTTTGTGGCTATTGGATCAGGTGGCATTGCCTGCGCATTTGCCGGCAAACTGGCTGACCGGATAGGCAAGGTGGAAGTGACGATCGTTGCAATGGGATTAAGCGGTACCGCAGCGGTATTCACTGCACTGACATTTGGTGGAGCACCATGGATCACGTTTATCATTGTGGTAATCTGGGGCATTACCATCATTCCGGATTCGGCCCAGTTTTCAGCACTGGTTGCCGACGCGGCGCCGGGTGATCAGGCAGGCAGTCTGATGACCCTTCAAACAGCACTTGGATTTACACTGACCTTTGCGACGGTGCAGATCATGCCGGTGCTGGCAAGCCTCTACGGCTGGCCGATAGTGCTTGCCGGGCTTGCCTTTGGTCCGGTATTTGGCATTGCTGCCATGATGCGGCTGCGCGCGATGACCGGCTCTATTCCCGACAAAAAAACCGCGCGGTAAAAGGGGAGGGGCCTTTTACCGCGCGTCGTGTTCTGGCTTGATGTGGCTTAAACCAAACCATCAAACAAGCCAGAGTGTTTGTTGACTTATGCCTTGATGGCAGTTGGTTTTTTAACCTGCTTCATCAATGCATTGTTCCATTCACCTTCAACCTGAAAATGTGCTGCGGCACCTTTCAAAATTGCCTCGATCAGGTTGTGGTTGACATAGGCATATAGCCCCGGTTGGCGAAATGTGTAGGTGACAGCACCTGCCGACCCGCCGGCGATGAGCCAGGTTTCAAGACCGGATTGCGGTGCGTCATCAAAGGTGCCCGCTGACCAGACATGGTCGCCATGACCGCCAATCAAATGCGGACGGCTGTCGCGGTTAGCCTGTGCGTGGATGATCAAGACCGTTTCACCAACCTTGGCCTTTAGCGCATTTTCACCGGTCAGGGCGCCGGCAGCACCGTTGAATACCACGTGGCTTGGGGTGAGAGTGTTCATCATCTCAATGGAGTCTGAATAGTCTTCACCAGCTGATGCATATTTGATGTATTCGCCATCTGCGCCTTTTTTCAGGTAATAATCCTGTTCGCCGATGTAATAGGCGCGGTCGTAACGAATGGGTTTGCCATCCTTGTCCTTAAGGCCATCGCGCGGCAACACCATAATGGCACCGTTCATGCCATGGGTGACATGGTAGGGGATCATCGCACCACCAGGTGCGCAGTGATAAACAAATACGCCGGGTTTGGTTGCCTGGAAGCGCAATACACATTCTTCTCCGGGAGAAATAAGTGTTAGACCGCCGCCGCCAAGCGCGCCCGTTGATGCATGGAAGTCAATATTGTGTTCCAGCACGTTGGTTTCCGGATTGACCAGGGTAAGTTCAATGAAGTCATTTTGGTGCACCACGATCATCGGGCCGGGAACCCAACCTTCATAGGCAAACGCCCAGATTTCTGCGCCGTCATCATCAATCGCCATCTTTTGCTCTTTGATAACCATCCGCACTTCAACAATTTTCGGACCGCCTTTGGCAACCTGATCATGTTTTGGGAGGAAGGGCGGGGCTACGAGTTCCTGAGTCACCCGTGGAAGCGATTCAATCTGCTCCAGAGAAATATTTGTACCATCTGCTGCTGCATTGGCAACATTTGTTGCCAGTTCAACGGCCATCAAACCAGCACCAACAGCAGCCGTGCTAGAAAGGAATGTTCTGCGGGATACGCTTGGTTTGCTTCCGTTTTCGGTGTTCATTGTATTTATCCTTCACAATGTATTGCCAATAAAAACTCTGTCGATTGAAATCTGAATCAGCGAGAGTATGAACTCATTGCCAGCCCGTTTTTCAACGATTGAGTGAGTACCTTTGTCTGCTGGCTGCATCATTGATCTGCGTCAATAAAATTCGATTTGCAGAGGATTTTTCCTTAAAATATTATGCTGGCAACAAGTATTCGGTAAATTTTGCTTGTGGCGGCTGACAAAAACTTGTTCATTTTATGAAATTGCTATTATTCTGTTGAAATATTTGGAAGGCGCATTGGCATGAAGAATATCGACAACGACAAGGTGGTAAGTCACTACGGCTCGGGAGAGTTGATTGAGGCCATTCGTGATGGCATTGCGGCTCTTGGAAAATCAACGGGATCGGTGACAATCGATGATCTTGCGCCAGTTGATGAATTTCACATCGGAGGCAGATCGGCCAGCAGAGCCTTGATTGATCAAATGGGCTTGATGGCTGACGATCTGGTTCTGGATATTGGCTGCGGACTTGGCGGAACTTCAAGGTTTATCGCCAATAATTACGATTGTGTCGTGCGGGGCATTGATCTTACGCCCGAATTTATTTCTGCCGGCAACGAGATATGTAAATGGCTCAAGCTTGATGATGTCATCAGGCTGCAAAAGGGCAATGCGCTGAATACCGGGTTTGATGACGATGAATTTGATGCCGCATGCATGTTGCATGTGGGCATGAATATTGCTGAAAAAACTTCACTGTTTGCTGAAATTGCCCGTGTTGTCCGCCCGGGCGGTTGTTTGGCGGTCTATGATATAATGAAGCGGGATGATCAACCGCTACAGTATCCGGTGCCGTGGGCAAGTGACAGCCAAGGCTGCGCACTGGCGTCGCAAAGCCAGTACCGTGATGCAATGCTGGCCGCCGGATTTGAGATTTTGAAATCCCGAGACCGGACCGAGATTGCAATAGATTTTTTTGCTAAAATGAAAAATAGCGCGGCAAGCGAATCCGGTCCGCCGCCTATCGGGCTTCATCTGGTGATGGGTGCAGATGCCGCTGCAAAAGTTGGCAATATGATTGATAATGTAGTTTCTGGCAGAATTGCTCCGATAGAAATTATCGCCCGTAAGTTGTGACTATTGAGCTGCGCGGGCAGCATTCACTCTTTTTTTGATTAACCAACTCCGGCAAAATCGCTTGCTGGTAAAGATGCTCAGCCCTAGTTTGAGCGGATGAATACAAACACAGCAACGCTATCTTTTCCGGGGAATTTTTTAAAACCCCTGGTAATGTTTTTGGGCAATCCGATGGTCATGTCGGGTGCGGCAATTATTGCTGTCTTTTTGTTGTACAACGTCGAAAACTACTGGGGTGCACTGCCATTTGCCGTGCTGATCGTTGCGCTGATTTCGGCCTTGTTGTTTGCCGTTTCAAAACGCCCGGCATTTTCGGTCTATTCAGCATTCATGATTGTCGGACTGGTTACGGTGGTTTCCCTGATAAAGTTTAAGATGAAGGGATTTTCCCTGCATTTTTATGACATTGTTTTTGCGGGCAGCGATCCTCAGGCTGCTGAATTTTTGCTCAGTACCTATCCGCATTTAATTGTTCCGGTTCTTGTGTTTGCAGCGTCTATCGCCGTCGCGTCGACTATATTGTTTCTTTACGATGAAAAACTGGAGCGCAGCCGCAGTCATTTGATGGCTGGAGTTTTGCTCCCAGCGATTATGCTGCCGGTTACCTACCCGACGGAAGCGCGGGAAGGTCGATATGTGTATTATTTGCAAGGACGTCATGCATCGGCGTTTTTTGTGTCCCTGCTTGATATTCAGTATATGTTCAGCGATGGGGAGATGGAGCGACGTTTAGCG
>JALTNS010000222.1 GCA_027000565.1 Rhizobiaceae bacterium
GTTTTGTGTTTTCCAGTTTTTTTCGAGCATAATAGCTGCAATATTATTTTTGTCTCGAATATCAAATCCAAATCAAAAACATCAGATACAAAATCATGAATCAGTTTTCAGAAAGAAGACCCCGGGGTCGGCCAAAATCGATCTTTGCCAGTGAACAACCCAAAACCGTTCAGGCACTGGAGCGTGGTCTTGTGGTATTAAGCGAACTTGCCAAAAATAGCGGAATCAGTCTCACTGATCTGGCGATTAAAGTTGATATGCCCGCCTCGTCGGTGCACCGTGTACTGGCAACTTTGGAAAAACACGGGTTTGCCGGATTTGAGGAAAATACCCAGGAGTGGTTTGTTGGAGTGGAGGCATTTCGGGCGGGTAATGCCTTTTTGACCCGCGCCAATCTGGCTGAAGCAGCCCGCGATGCCATGCGCCAGTTAATGGATGACACCGGCGAGACCGCAAATCTCGCCATTGCGGACAGTGGTGATGTGGTCTTTATCGGACAAATTGAATCAGACAATCCGATCAGGGCGTTTTTTAACCCGGGTACCCGTGGCAGCATGCACGCATCCGGCATTGGCAAGGCGTTGTTAGCGGAGATGCCCCATACGAGTGTTGAGAAAATCGTTCAGAAAAACGGACTGCCGTCCTATACTGATAGCACATTGACCACCAAGGATGCGCTGTTTGCCAATCTTGATACTATCCGGCAACAGGGTTGGTCGCTTGATGACGAGGAGCGTTTTTCAGGTATGCGCTGTGTCGCAGCAACCATTCACAATGCATTTGGCGAGGCCATTGCAGGAATTTCGGTATCGGGACCTTCTGTCCGATTTTCGGACGATGTTATAGCGGAACTGGGACCGAAGGTCATCAGTGCCGCAGGCGTTGTAACCAGCAAGATTGGTGGTAAACTGCCAACCTAGTCTAATGGATTGGAGGTCGCTGTTATTGTTGCAGCAACTTCGAAAGGGAACTACAGATTTGGGTCACTGGAGCCGGTCATCATTTGATGGAAACGCTCTGTAATTATTCGTGCCAAGCACTGACCTTCGCGGCGACGGCACACAGGCACCCGACCAGTATTGCCTGCAAATTGATTTTATCAAATTGTAAAACGGGATCCAATCGCAGCTGGACTGTTCCTGTTCCCATCAACGATATTCGCTGCCGCGTTCCTTTTTCCAGACGGCCAGTTCCACCACTTGTGGAAGGACTCCACCGTCCTCTTTCCATGAATCAATCGCCCAGTCTTCGCCATTGGCGTCCACCACCACGGCAGTACGGTGCGGATAGCGGCCATCAAACAAAAACCCCCGGCCAACAATGCGCGATGGTTTGTTGAGTTTCAATAATCCCTCACGGTCGAGAAATTGCAGGAATGCCAAGGTGTTGTTTGATTCATCAACACAATCCATTTGGCCGACTTTCCCGGCATCGCGCTGGTAGGTCAGCCTTGTATCGCGCACCATCCCCAGTTTGGTTTGGGCCAGACGTTCTTTCCAGGCGACAAGGTCGGCAATTGATTTGCGTTCATCGGCAGGTGTTGCAAAATCCGCTTTCAGCACGGATCGCATGTGTTCAAGATCGGCACCGGAAAATGCAAGTTGCGCGGAATAGATACAGCCAAAACCGGAACAGATTTTGCCTTCCTTTCTGTCACTGGCAGCAACACTGAGATTGCTGGAAGAACCACTCGACTGGCAGGCTGCTAAAACGGTTAAAAACATCAAGGCCGAAGCACGGGCAAAATTCTTGTTTATCATCTTGGTTTTCCGGTTGAATCAGTCAAATTTGTTCACACGTTAATATTCCTATCAATTTGATTGCCCCGTGTCATGTAAAGTTCTATTGAGCGGCGATGAAAAAAAATCCTGTACATATAATCGGAGGTGGCCTGGCCGGGTCTGAGGCTGCTTGGCAGATCGCCCGCCATGACGTGCCCGTTGTCCTGCACGAAATGCGTCCAACTCGCGGCACCGACGCCCATCAGGGCGAAGGATTGGCCGAACTGGTGTGCTCCAATTCATTTCGCTCTGACGATGCTGTGCAAAATGCGGTTGGGCTTATTCATGAAGAAATGCGCCGCGCCGGATCGCTGATCATGCGGGCGGCTGACGCCAACAAGGTTCCGGCCGGTTCTGCGCTCGCTGTAGACCGGGTCGGCTTTTCCGATGCAGTAACAATGGCACTTGAAAACGAACCGCTGATCGAAATTCGACGCGAGGAGGTAACGGGCCTGCCACCGCAGGATTGGGCATCAACGATCATTGCCACCGGCCCGCTGACCTCTCCCGATCTGGCAGAAGCGGTGCGGATAGAAACGGGAGAAGACGCACTGGCCTTTTTTGATGCCATTGCGCCTATTGTGCATTTTGATTCGATTGATTTCGACAAGGCGTGGTTTCAATCGCGCTACGACAAGGTTGGTCCCGGCGGCACCGGCAAGGACTATATCAACTGCCCGCTCGACCGCGATCAGTACGAGGCTTTTATTGACGCGCTGATTGCGGGCGACAAAACCGAGTTCAGAGAATGGGAAGGCACGCCTTATTTCGATGGCTGCCTGCCAATTGAGGTAATGGCCGAACGCGGGCGCGAGACTTTACGCCATGGGCCAATGAAACCTATGGGCCTGACCAATACCCACAAGCCGAACGAAAAAGCCTATGCCGTGGTCCAATTGCGGCAAGATAATGCGCTTGGCACTCTGTATAATATGGTCGGCTTTCAAACCAAACTGAAATACGGCGCACAAAAGGAAATATTCAAAACTATTCCGGGGTTGGAGAATGCCGAATTTGCCCGTCTTGGCGGGTTGCATCGCAATACTTTTATCAATTCCCCTGCCTTGCTTGACGAAACCCTGCAACTCAAATCGCGCCCCGGCTTGCGATTTGCCGGCCAGATCACCGGTTGCGAGGGTTATGTGGAATCTGCCGCCATTGGCTTGTTGACCGGCAGGTTTGCAGCCGCCGAACAAATGGGAAAAAAACCCGTACCACCGCCGGAAACCACCGCTTTTGGCGCGTTGCTCAATCATATTACCAAGGGCCATATTGCCTACGAACAGGACATGGGCAAGCGGTCGTTTCAACCGATGAATATCAATTTCGGGCTGTTTCCACCGGTGGACATTGTCAAGCCAGCCCAACATGAAGGCCGCTTTCGCGGCAAGGACAAGGCAATCGTCAAACGGCAAACCATCACGGCGCGGGCGCTGCTCGATGTGGATGAATGGTTGGCAAACAGCTAGTTCTTCTCCCAGTCGCTTTTGCGCAGGATTATTGATCCCGTTCCCGACACAAGTTTGATTTCCTCACCAACAGTCAGGCTTAGAAACTTGGGGACAAGAAGTATCTTTTTTCCATCCGCCGACAACTCGATTGCGCGTAATTCTGGATTTTGTGGAGCATTCTCGACAAACGCCCGCATTTGCTCGAATGAAAATTCCGTTTCCACGTTGCCATAACTTACAACGATCGAATTTGGTAATATTTTAATCACGTATTCAGGCAACAATTTGCTGCTGCGAAAGGCCTGCCCGAAGGGAAACAGCGACAGGTCCGGCAACAGCAAATCATAACCTTCAACAGATACCAGCCCACGCCTGAACGAAAAGTTCTTTCGACCCTTTAACCGGTCATCTTTGACCCGCGCCGTGTCCACCTTGAAGGCGTTTTCCACCCGGGCCAGCAGTTTACGCTTGCTGTCATTCGACCGAGGTTCGAACAGGTCGCCGGCCTCGTCATTAGCCAGATTTGCCAGCAAGGGTAGCGCCTCCCGCCGGTTAAGGTATTTTAGGATATCAGCCGCCCGGGCGCCTTCACCTTGTAATACCAAACCGGAGTTATCGAGCAGTTGCGCAAACTGCTGTACCTGGTTTCGAAGCGACACCTGTTCGGCACCCCATGGGCCAAAACTGCCCAATATCAACACAAGGGAAGTGAGCGCCGCCGAGGCCTGAAGCCAGTTTCTGGTAACAGGCAGCGCCTGCATGAGCGCAAATATCAGCAACAACAGGCCGAAAGCTGCCAGAAAATACCGCTCGGGCGTAATTCCGTAATCACCGATGCGCAAATAAAGTGCATATCCCAGCAACAAGGTTGGCACCACGACCATAAATGGCCAGTATTTGAGGAACATCTGCCCAGACAGGGTCAGCACATCGCGCAGAGGCAACATCACGTTCCAGAAAAACACCACCATTGATCCAAATGCGATCACCATCCAGCCAATCTGGTTTTGCGGCACTTCTCCGGAAATCAGAACTTTCACAGCATAGGCATGCAGGATCAGCGCATAAATCACCAATAACGGGCTTGCGACAAAATCGCTCAACAGCCGTAAACCGGCTATGCCCTGATTCTCACCATCAATCAGCGGTTCCGCATCAAAGTCGCGCGGTATGCGGCCAAGGACAAACAGCGGCCCGGCTGCCATAAGGCTGGTTGCCCAAATGTGGGCATAAAGACTGCCGGATACATTGATACCGAACAGATATTCCAGACTGGCCAGGATGGCCGAAATGCCAAAGGCAAAGACCACAACGGCAATCAGCGCCAACCCGGCGGCATAGGTCAGGCGAATAATAAAAAACCAATATCCCGCACTTGTTCCGCGAAACCAGTGGGCACTAACGGTGAGAGCGCCGATCAATCCGGCAAAAAACGCTGCTGGTGACAGGCCGATTTCACGCGCAAACCATGAAAGTGAAGCCGCAACCACTCCGGCGATCAACGCACCGATATGCCCGAGTAACGGTCGAAATCCAAGGGACTCAATGGCGATGGTTGTCATCAGTGATGCCAGTGAAAATGCTCCAAGTGCCAGATACACCTGTTCCTGTCGCCGGTTCGACATATTGACGATATCGGCAATTTCCAGATTAAGAAGAACAGCGGTTGCAAGCACCGCAATCACGGTAACCGGAAACCGCGTAAACCCGTCCAATGCGGCTCCAAGCAGCAGGCGAATAACTCTACCGATCATATGTTGCTCCTGCGTGAACTGGTCTATTCAGCCGCATCAATGGATTGTGCTGCAGGTAATCCTGGCGTCCCAGCCTGTTCAGGATTGCGACGAATATAATCCTGTTTCAGCGATTCAGAACCGGCAGATGCATCATCATGGCGCCAACCCGGCGGTTTTACCAGATAAAGAAGCCGCTGTTTGATGCTCAGCCCCTTTTGCGCGGCGTCACCAAACATTGATATCCATTCGTGAAATGCAACCTTGAACGGATTGTAAGTGCCGATGTTTTTGACAATGCCATAGCGCGGTTGATCATCTTCAAGTTCCGGTACGAATGTACCAAATAACTTGTCCCAGATTATCAGGGTTCCAGCATAATTGGCATCGAGATAACGCGGATTGGTAGCGTGATGCACCCGGTGATGAGACGGGGTGTTCATCACCGCTTCAAACCAGCGTGGCAATTTGTTGATGGTTTCGGTGTGGATCCAGAACTGATAAACCAGATTAAACCCGTAAACAAATGCAATGAACGCCGGGTGAAAACCAAGCAGTACCAGTGGCATCTGCAGCACAAACATGCCGGTGAATACCCCTGTCCACGATTGCCGCAATGCGGTGGATAAATTGTAGTGCTGGCTCGAATGATGAACGACATGTTCAGCCCAGACCCAGCGCGCCCGGTGGGCAATACGGTGATACCAGTAATAACGCAGATCATCGATGATGAACACAACCAAACCCAGCCACCAGTCAAAACCAAGGGTAAATATCCTGAACTGGTAGACCCATAACAGGGCATTATAGGCAACAAATCCAAATATCAGGCCGGCCACAACATTGCCAACACCCATCAACAGGCTGGTTGCTGTGTCGCGGGTTTCAAATTCACCACGGGCGCGGAACCATTTGATGGTGGCAAGTTCAAGCAGGATCAACCCGACAAAGGCTGGTATCGCCAATTGGGTAACGCTTGGAAATGACGGGATATTTTCCATCAGTTATTCACTCCGGCTTTGTCAATACGGTCAAGGTTTTGTGCAATACTGTCGGCGACAGTTTCATCACCACAAATAAACCTGATAGCAGGCAAGGTCAGGTCTGCCAGTTTCAACTTTATCTCGTTTTTCCGCCGCTCTATCGATTTGATCATTGTCTGGTCCAGCATTCGGGTAAGAGAGCGGTCTCCCATAACAACCACCAAACCAGCCGTTTTTTCCTTGTTATCAAAAATCAGAGCATTTCTGTGGTCATCAGAGAGGTACACTGAACTGGCGGAATAATCGGGATAATCAAGCTGCAACCGTTCAAGCGCATCAGCCTCGCTGGGTATCGGCACAATCCTGCTGCCACCGGCAAGGTGCACCGCACCAACCACTACCGACACTCCAATCACCACAATTAGCAACAATATTGGCAGGGTCATTCAAAACTCCCCTTTCTGGAGGCGCGCCATAGATAAATTTGCTTTCGCCACTGGGCAATGTCAACCGGTTGAGCTGCAGTGTTTGCTGCAGATGATTTCAGTTTCTCAATATATGGCCCGATCAGACACATCGGTAAAAATGCCGATTTTTGGTTTGACGGCAATTCAGCCAATGCCTGCTCGAATTTTTTCAGGTGTTCATTGGCAAGATTAGTCATCGCGTTCACCAGATCAGTCATTGCTGCATTTACCTCTCCGGCCTGATAAATTTCTGAAGACACCCCTGATTGCAGCATGATTTCAGTCGGAATGAACGTGCGTTGCTGCGCCCGGTGAACCGGTAGTTTTTTTAATATTTTGACAATTGTCCAGGCAACGCCCGCATGGCCTGCTGCAGTCGCAGTTTGACCGGCCATATGGTTTCCTCCGGTAATGTTGGCTATTAACTGAAACAATACGGACGTGGTTTCCCCCGCATACCCTTCAAAAGTGGTAAGGTCGGGCATCGCGTCATTGTAAAGATCAAACACCCGCGCCTGCAGGTAGTTATCGAAAACCTCCACAGGCAAATTGTGCCGGTTAATCGCCGTAAGCAACGCCATTGCAATTGGATGATTGGCCGCCTCACCCGGTCGCGTACCGGCGATCAATTCTCGCCACCATTGCAGTCTGATTTCACCCATCATTGGTTCGTTGACGATGTTGGCTATATTGCAAATTTCGGCGTCAAATCCATAAAGCGCAAAAATATCGGCGCGCGCATCCTGCGGCAAATATAAAGTTGCCAGATATCGATCGATGCTGTGGTTTCGAACCAGCGCCATATTTGCGCGGACACTGTCGTTCAGGGAATTTGTGTTTGCCCCTGCCATAACTATTCAACGGCAATTAATGCTGCAGCAACAGATCGCTTTTCAGCTAGTAATACATTGAATGTGCGTACTGCAGCACCCGTGCTCATCGGATCATGAGGTATCGAATTTTCCCGCAACAGATCTTTGAGCGGACCCGGCAACGGCCGCAGGTCGTCGCCTGCCCCAACCAAAAGCATCTCGATATCTTCCGCCTCGCGCAATATCTGAACGATGCTATCAGGGGTAATTTCCGAAAATTGTGCAACATCCCACGCATAGATGCCACTCGGCAGACACAATATACTGCCGCGATGGGACATTTCAGCAAATCGAAATCCGCCATTGCCGTAGGTATCAATGGCGGCGCGACCGGGAAAATGCGCCTCATGCATTTCAATTCCTGATGCCATGCAGCGCGCTTTCAACTCCGTAAATTATTTTACTTCCTGTGCTTCCTGCCCTTTGTAGGGTGATGGATCGGCCCGATCCATCGCGCCCGGTCGTAATTTGAACAGGATCAGCAATGGTGCTGCAATAAAAATCGACGAATAGGTACCTACAAATATGCCAAATATCATCGCAAACGTAAACGACGCCAACACAGCTCCACCGAGATAGTAAAGGGCGACGAGCGCCAGCAATGTGGTCAACGAGGTCAAAACCGTCCGCGAAAGGGTGTGATTGATCGACATGTCCAGAAGATCCGGAATTGCCATTTTTTTGTATTTTCGCAGATTTTCCCGGATTCGGTCATACACCACAACCGTATCATTCAGCGAATAACCAACGATGGTCAAAATCGCGGCAATCGATGACAGATTAAACTCCAGTTGCAATAGTGCAAACATGCCTATCGTCAACACCACATCGTGGGTTGTTGCCAAAATTGCACCAATGGCAAATTGCCACTCAAAGCGGAACCAGATATAGACCATGATCGCCAACAGGGCTGCAAACACGGCCAATCCGCCCGCTTGCGCCAATTCACCTGATACCGTTGGTCCAACCACCTCTACCCGCCGGAAATCGTAGTCAGCCTGCAAAGCCCCACGGAGCTTTGTTACAACCGTTTGCTCGGCATTTTCACCGCTGTCTTGAGATTCAACCCGAATGAGAACCTCATTTTTGGCGCCGAATTCCTGAACCTGCACTTCGCCAAGGTTGAGATCGCTGAGTGCGGTCCTAATTGCGCCGACATCCGCTGTTGCCTGTTTGGATTGAACCTCAATCAACGTCCCGCCGCGGAAGTCAATCCCCAGATTCAGACCAATTGCGACAAATAGACCAAGCGAAACCACCAGTGTCGCAGCCGACGTAGGGAAAGAAAGTTTCCTCAATTTCATAAACTTGATCGAAGTTTTGTCAGGAACAATCTTGATCAGCCTTTTTGGCAGTTTTGTTGGTCTGCTAGCCTTGACCCACCATGACATCAGCAACCGTGTCAGCGTAAATGCCGTAAACACCGATGTTACGATCCCCACCGCAAGGGTAACAGCAAAACCGCGAATTGGGCCAGAACCCAGATAAAACAGGATAAATGCGGCAATCAGCGTCGTGATGTTGGCATCCAGAATTGTTGACAATGCCTGTTTGAAGCCCGCGTCAATGGCCTGAATAAGTGAGCGCCCACCGCGTCTTTCTTCGCGTATGCGCTCGAAAATCAGCACATTGGCATCAACCGCCATCCCCATGGTCAATACAATTCCGGCAATACCCGGCAGAGTAAGCGTTGCACCAATCATCGACAGAACGCCGATAATCATCAGCATATTCGCAAGCAATGCAATATTGGCAAGAATACCAAGCGTGCTGTAGGCAAACAGCATAAAGATAACAACTGCAATTGCTGCCACAACCGCGGCAATCTTGCCGGAATCAATCGAATCCTGTCCAAGCCCAGGACCAACCGTGCGTTCTTCAACAATAGTCAAATCGGCAGGCAAGGCACCGGCGCGCATCAGGATAGACAAGTCATTGGCCGAATCGACCGTGAAATTGCCGGAGATTTGGCCGGTCCCTCCAAGGATAGCCTGACGGATAACCGGTGCGGAAATCACCTGGTTATCGAGTACAATGGCAAATCGGCGGCCAACATTTCGTGAGGAAATTTCGCCAAAACGTCGTGCACCTTTGGTGTCAAATCGAAATGTTACAACAGGCTCGTTGGTCTGCTGATCAAACCCCGGCTGGGCATCCACCAAACTGTCACCATCTACTTCGACCCGTTTTTTTATGACGTAAGGAATAGGCTCCTCATCAGTCGAATAGAGCACCTCAGAATCGGCAGGCGGACGGGTCCGTAAAGCCTCCTGCGGGCTTGCCTCTTCATTGACCATGCGGAATGACAGTTTTGCGGTCTGGTCCAGCAGGGCCTTTAATCGTTCAGGGTCGCCTAACCCTGGAACCTGCACAATTATCCTGTCTTCACCCTGTCGCTGAATAATCGGCTCAGTGGTGCCCAGTTCATCGATACGCCTACGAATAACTTCAATCGACTGGGAGACCACCGATTGCATGCGCGATTCAATACCGTCGTCGGTCAGTGTGAACTTAAACAATCCAGGTTCTGGCTCACTCATTTCCACTTCACTGATTAGGCCGGCACCAAACAAGCCGGAATTAATCGGTGCGGTAAGGGTATTCAGACGTTTTTTTGCTTCTTCAATATCATCGGCATTGCGGATACGTACTTGCACCACCCTGCCCTTGCCGGAAAGATTTGAATAACTGATCTTCTTTTCATTTCGCGGTCTAAGCTGTGCTTTCACATCGTCCCGCAAAACCTGCAGCCGCTCCGCGATTACACCTTCTTTTTCAACTTTCACCATCAGGTGCGAACCACCCTGAAGATCCAGCCCAAGTGTCAACTTTTGTTGCGGCACCCAACTCGGCAGCGATTTCAGTGTGCTTTCTGACAGCAGGTTTGGCATGGTATATACCGCCCCCATCAAAACGGCCAATACGATCAGCACGACTTTCCAGCGAGAAAAATGAAGCATTATCTGTCCGACATTCTGTTATTTTGAAACTCTGATTGAAATCCCGGCTACAACATCGCCGAAATCCGGCGTTTATTTTTTGGCAGCAGGCTTTTTAGCGGCGGGTTTTTTTGTCGCTGTCTTTTTGGTTGCAGGTTTTTTCGCCGGCGTATCCTTGTTGGCTGCAACCGGCGCACCCTTGACCCGAACATCGCTCAACATTGATCGCAATACGCGCACCCGCACATCTTTTGCCAGTTCGACTTCAAGTTCATTGTCATCGACCACTTTGGTCACTTTGCCAATTAGACCACCGCTGGTAATTACTGTGTCATTTCGCCGAACCGCGGCGAGCATTTCTTCACGTTTTTTGGCCTGCTGGCGCTGCGGCCGAATGATCAAAAAATACATAATGACAAACATGACCGCCAAAGGAATCAGCAGGTCAAATGCACTGCCGCCCACTGCTTGGGCCAAAATAGGAGAAGCGTTCATTTTATTTTCCTTGAAAAGGTTGGTTATTTTTGCGGTTTTTTCGCAGAATTTTTGATTTGCCGGACTATAGCCATAGCGCCGAGCATTGCAATGTTTCACTTGGTCCAACTGAAGCCAAGATTCAAGGCAAACTCACTCTTTATTTGCTAAAATAGCCGTGATATGTCCAAAACCGATAAATCTTCGTCCAGTATTGGCAAATATTTGAGTAATCGAGAGCAGTTTTGAGCAAAGACCCCATCAGTGTGTTGAGCGAAAAACTCGACAGAATTGCCGATTTGATCGAACGCGGTGTACCTGCAACTCAACCGCCAAACAATCTCGAAGACACCGATGCATTCATCTGGCAGGCTGATGCCAACTGGCTGCAACCGGTGGAAAAGGTCAACCGGGTCGATATGGTGCTGTTGAAGGGTATCAATCGGGTGCGCGATATCCTCAGCGAAAATACCGCGAAGTTTGCTAACGGTTATGCGGCCAACAATGCATTATTGTGGGGCGCCCGCGGTATGGGTAAATCATCGCTGGTGAAGGCTGTGCATGCGGCAATTAACGAAAAGCGCGACCAGCCGCTTAAATTGGTTGAAATTCATCGAGAAGATATTGAAACGCTTCCCGCACTGATGACCATATTGCGCAATCAACCACATCTTTTCATTCTGTTTTGCGATGACTTGTCGTTCGACAGTGACGATACATCCTATAAATCACTAAAAGCCGCACTGGATGGCGGGGTTGAGGGTCGCCCGGCCAATATCATATTTTATGCAACATCCAACCGGCGCCACCTGTTACCCCGCGATATGATCGAAAATGAGCGTTCCACCGCTATTACCCCCGGTGAAGCCGTGGAGGAAAAGGTATCCCTTTCTGACCGGTTTGGCCTTTGGCTTGGTTTTCACAAATGCAGCCAGGACGAATATCTCGATATGGTCAGCGGTTATGTTGAATATTTCAAACTTGATGTAGCGCCTGATGAATTGCGCAGGCAGGCGCTTGAGTGGGCAACAACCCGCGGCAGCCGGTCTGGCCGGGTTGCCTGGCAATTTGTACAGGATATTGCCGGAACTCTTGGAAAAAAAATGGACTGAATTTCTAATAAATCAGGGCCCACCAATTGAATGATGGACCCTGCTGGAGATCGCCCTAATCCATCGGAATGACGCCCCACCCCGAACTAAGGCAACAACCTCGTTGTCAGCTTCGCTTCAGATGTTTAAGCGGATTGACGGGATTGGAATTCTTGCGAAGTTCAAAATGAATTTTTGGCGTTGTGGCATTCCCTGAGCGACCTGAGCGGGCAATGGTCTGCCCCCGACGTACTGTATCGCCACGCGACACAAGGTTTTTGCTGGAATAGGCATAGGCGGAAACCCAGCCGTTTGAGTGACGGACAAGGATCAGTTTGCCAAATTCTTCCAGCTCATTGCCAGCATAAATCACGGTGCCGTTTTCGGTTGCCTTGACAGCAGTTCCAACCGGCACAGAAATATCTATGCCATCGTTGGGTGCACCATTGACCTTGGTGCCAAACTTGCTGACGATCCGGCCTCGAGCCGGCCAACGGAAGGTTGAAACCCCGGTTTGGCCAGGGGTTGGACCCTGTTCAAGTGAACGTCGTGCTATAGCAGCGGACTGCGCAGGTTTGGTATAATTTGCCGGTTTTGTGGTCTTTGCAAACCGTTGTTTGTTTTTACGCGCTATTGTTGCCGGCCCACCGGTCACAACCGAATCAACCCCGATGATTTTTTTGGTTCTTTTTAGTTTTGCGACCACGCGAGAAGAGTTGCCAGATGATTGTGCCGGAATGTTCAGCTTCTGACCGAGGCGAACAACATCGCCCTTGATCGAATTTGCACGGCGCAAGTCGTCTTTTCGCACATTGAAACGACCGGCAATGCCGCTCAATGTATCACCTGCCACAACCGTATATCGACGGTCATCCCTTTTACTTACAATCCGGCTGCGATCTTTCTTGGCTTTAATAGACGGATAGGGTTGCAACCGCGCCGAACGGGTTACTTTCGGTGTAGGTACCGCAACTCTTGAAGATGCCGTCTGGTTTCTGAATTCACGTGAACTGCTTGATGCCCGGGTGACCGGGTTGGAATCTGGCGCTGACACCGCAACTTTTCTTGAATAGGTATAGGTCGGGATCAAGATACGTTGTCCGGCCTCCACATCGCGGGCATTTTTAAGATTGTTCACCCGCACAATCTGTTTCACCGGCACGCCGTAACGTCGTGACAAATTGTAGACATTTTCACCTTTTTTCAGGCGCACCCGGGTTCCGCCGACAGCGGTCCATCCGGCTTTATAGCCAGGTTCACTGACATTTGGTGCAAGTGACGCAGTCTTTTTGCTGCTGCGTGAGGACGGCAACCGGTCATAGAGTTTGCGACGATTGGGGGTCATTTCCCGAACCGTTTCATATTTGCCCTCAGGCGCACTATTGCTCGGGCGGATTGACCTTGCTGACGCAGAACGCGAAATTGTGGAAATCCGGTCAACTTTTGCTTTGGAGCGCAACGTCTTGCGCGTTACTTTTGCGGTTGTCGTGCCTGGATATGGCTGATCGACCCGCACGCGACTGCGCGCAGCGGCTCTCGGACCGGGGCTGATCGACGCCGTTGTAACAGGATCAACATCACCGGGGAAAGCCTGATCTGGCTTCGCAGTCTTTTTAATAATTTCACGCTGGTTTTTTGTTGGTAGGGAAGCCGTGGTCAGCGGGTCATTCAGCCTGCTGAAATCCGTACTGCAACCGGCTCCTAAAACTGCAATCATCGAAATTGCGGCCACACGTGTCATCAGTTTGGCACGGTTTGTTGATACGCTTTTACTCATCGGTCTTCCCGCGATTACTCGTTACTACGGGATGATTAGATATTATTTACGTTAATCGCGGGTTAAAAAGCCCGATTCAACGGGGTGCACGATTAACCACGAGCCTAAATCTGTTCAGCCACACCATTTCTAAGTGGTGCCATGCGAACCGGAAATAAATCCTGCCGGTCAAACCGACTGCCGATTTTGGTCAGCCGCACCAGCATCTGTTCGCCCACCGGTTCGCCAATCGCTGCAATCATCACACCTCCCGATGCCAGATGATCAAGATATTGTTTTGGCAGACCGGGAAAAACGCCATTGGCAATTATGCGGTCAAACAATCTTTGTTCTGAAAGATCGTTCAATCCATCCTTGTGTTGAGCAACAATATTGGTGATGCCCAAAAGCTCAAAACGCGCCACAGCACTGTCGATCAATCCACGAAAGCGGTCGAGAGTAACCACTTTTTTCGCAAGACTTGCGGCAAGTGCCGCCTGATAGCCGGTGCCTGTGCCAATTTCCAATACCGCATGTTGCGAGGAAATACCGGCCGCATGAACAGTTCTGACGACCTGATCAACCCCGGTCATGGTTTGCCCGCAGGCAATCGGACAGGAGCGCGAAGAATAGGGCCTGGCAACAAACTTGGCTGGGACGAACCGATCGCGCGGGTTCTTTTCGATCGCTTCCAGTAACGATCTGTCTTCTATGCCCAATGCCCGCAAACGCAACATAAGGGCCATCAATCCCTCGTTTTTTTTCTGCCGCTCGAGCCCTTTTTGTGTCAACATCAACTCGCGCCTACTTCATCGCATTCTCAAGATGGTCGAGAAAATCGCGATCCGTGAGATTCATTTTCAAAGGTGTAACCGCTATCTTGTTATCCGCCAGTGCCTGAATATCTGTGCCCGGCTGATGATCCGGGTCTCGCCCCTTGAACCGCATCCAGTAATAGGGGAACTGCCGCCCATCGGCGCGTTCTTCAATATGCAGCGAGTGAACAAATTTGCCCTGGGTGGCCACTTCATAACCCTGCACCATATCAGGTTCACAGTTCGGAAAATTCACATTCAAAAAGGTGCCTTCTGGCAAATCGAGATTGATTAGCTTGTCCAGCAATGCAGGCGCGTGTTTTTCACATGTCTGCCAGGGCACTATGCGCGAACCTTCAAAATTATAGGCTTGCGACAGCGCAATAGACTTAACACCCAAAAGCATGCCTTCCATCGCACCTGCAACGGTGCCTGAATAGTTGACAAAGTCGCCAATATTCAATCCGGAGTTAACCCCGGACAATACAAGATCCGGTGGTTCCGGCATTAATTGACGAATGGCCATGATGACACAATCGGTCGGCGTGCCGTCAACGGCAAATCGGCGATCGTTATATTTCCGCACCCGCAATGGGTGGTTCAGGGTCATCGCATGGGCAATGCCGCTTTGGTCGGTTTGCGGCGCAACAGACCACACGTCATCAGATAACTGGCGCGCAATACGCTCCAGCACATCAAAGCCTTCGTCGTGGATTGAATCATCATTGGTCAGCAAAATTCTCATTATTCCGCTGGCTCCCCGATTGTTTCAACGCCACCCATATAGGGCACAAGCACGTTTGGAACAGAAATTGTTCCGTCCTTGTTTTGATAGTTTTCAATTACTGCAATCAAGGCGCGGCCAACGGCAATGCCGGAACCATTGAGTGTGTGGCAATACTGAACCTGCTTTTCGCCTTCAACCCGGTAACGGGCATTCATCCGGCGCGCCTGATAATCATCGCATAGCGAGCAACTGGAAATTTCACGATAGGCATTCTGTCCCGGCAACCACACCTCAATATCGTATGTTTTGCGCGCAGATACTCCCATATCACCAGCGCAAAGCAACATCACCCGGTAATGCAAATCAAGCCGTTTCAGCACTTCCTCGGCGCATGAAAGCATGCGCTCAAGTTCAATTGCCGAACTTTCACGGTCGGTTATTGAAACCATTTCGACTTTCGGGAACTGGTGCTGGCGCAACATGCCTCTGGTATCACGCCCGGCAGAACCGGCTTCGGAACGAAAACACGGGGTCAGCGCAGTCACCCGCGTCGGTAAATCTTCACCCCGGTGCACTTTCTCGCGCGCCAGATTGGTCAGCGGCACCTCGGCGGTCGGGATCAACCAGCGACCATCTTCGGTTCGAAACAGGTCTTCGTGGAATTTCGGCAATTGACCGGTTCCAAACACTGCCTCATCACGCACCAGCAAAGGTGGATTAACTTCGGTATACCCGTGTTCATTGCAATGCAGATCAAGCATAAACTGGCCCAAAGCCCGTTCCAGCCTGGCAAGGCCGCCGCGCAACACCACAAAACGGCTGCCCGAAATTTTCGCAGCGGTTTCAAAATCCATCAAACCGAGGTCTTCACCAAGCTCAAAATGTTCCTTTGGCTGAAAGTTAAACTGCCGACTTTCACCATGAACCCTGACTTCGATATTATCGTTTTCGTCGACACCCTCCGGCACATCATCAAACGGCAAATTGGGAATCCGCGCCAGCGCGTCATCAAGCGCAGCAGACAGTTCCCTCTCCTTATCCTCGCCACCCTGGATGAATGCTTTCAGTTTGCTGACCTGCTGAATGGCTGCTTGTGCCGCCTCTTCATTGCCGGACGCCTTGGCACGGCCAATTTCCTTTGATGCAGCATTGCGGGTTTCCTGCGCTTCCTGCAACTTGGTCACATGGGCGCGCCGCTGGTCATCCAGCTCGATCAAACGGGCAGATGTTGCTTCAATACCGCGTTTTGCCAATGCTGCATCGAACGCTTCCGCGTTATCCCTGATCCATTTTATGTCAAACATCTGGAGATTGCCCCTGAATACTTTCTATGCCTGCCAATCGCGCAACATCCCGTCCCAGTTCTATCGGTCAAGATGCGGAGGCGTCAGCTTCTTCCTGCTCACGTTCAAGCCGTTTTTTCTCAATATAACGGGCAGAAATTATCGAAAGTTCGTAGAGCAGTAAAGTTGGAGTGGCAAGTCCCAACTGGCTGATCGGGTCTGGCGGTGTTAAAATTGCAGCGGCAATAAAAGCCATCACCACCGCATATTTTCGCTTGGCTTTCAGTCCGTCCGATGTGACAAGACCGGCGCGCGCCAGCAAGGTAATGACAACCGGCAACTGAAAAACCAGCCCGAATGCAAATATCAGTGTCATGATCAGCCCGAGATATTCGCTGACCCGCGGCAACAACTCAATCGTTGCGCGGCCGTCCTGTGCGACCTGCTGCATCGACAGGAAAAAACCCATCGCCAATGGCATTACCACAAAAAACACCAGCGCCGATCCGATCATGAACAACACCGGTGTTGCGATCAGGAATGGCAGGAAAGCACTTCTCTCGTTTTTGTAAAGGCCCGGCGCCACGAATTTATAAATCTGGTTGGCAATTACCGGAAACGAAATAAACAGCGAGCCGAAAAGGGCAATTTTCAACTGCACAAAGAAAAACTCTTGCGGCGCTGTGTAAATCAATTTCAGATTTTGGCTTTCACCAGCCGCACGTTCATAGGGAATTACCAGGATATTGAATATGTCATTGGCAAAAATAAAACAAATGACAAAAAATACAGCGATGGCGATGACCGCCTTGATCAACCGCTGGCGCAACTCGACCAGATGCTCGACCAATGGCGCTGACGATTGTTCGATGTCATCTTCACTCATACGGTTTTAGCCTTGCTGGGCTTCGACTTTGCGGTCTTGGTCGTTGAAGCCCCGCCCTTGGACGGCTTGGCCGCAGGTGTCTTGGATTTGGCTGAATTTGTTCGAGCAGATTTGGCCTTTGGAGCTGCACCATTCGTTTTTGATCCTGCCGTCGTCTTTGGTGTGGTGGTTTTTCCCGAAGCCTTGGATACGGTTTTTGGTGCAGCTTTAGCCGCAGTCTTTGTCTGCTTGGTATTGGGTGCGGATTTGGATTTTGCAGTAGCCGGTTTGCGCTTGGATT